>NZ_JANSIA010000001.1:0-104751 GCF_047461835.1 Synechococcus sp. R60.1
CTGGTAGTAATCCGTACTGAACATATTATACATTATTTTCAGTATAGTTGAGCTTATTATTGACTAGAGTCATGCTCTACTTCAGGTGGGAGTAGAAGTATTGGTAGGGCTGGGAGCTCCATCGGACTCCGTCCTGCCGACGTCGGCGGCAGCAGGTGCAGTTGCCGGCAGTGTAGGTTCTGGCCCGGCAGGAGGCAACTCCGGTGCCGGTGCGGGCTGAGGCAGAAAGTCGATGACCTCCCAAGTCTTGGAATCCGGTGAGCTGTAGGCCAGCAGCCACCGTTCGGGCACGGTTTTGACGCGGTCGGGCGAGCGTTGTGTAGCAACAGTTTGTGCCTTTTGGTGGGCCAGGGTGAGCTGGAAGGGATCCCCTTTGCGGCGATAGGGGCGGCGGGATCCCGGCGGATGCACGATTAGGGTGTAGGTACCGCTGAGGTGATGGCCTTCCAGGGTTTCTCCTGAGACTAACAGCAAAGGTTCACGGCGATCTTGGCGGATTTTCACATCCTGCAATTCCAGATGTGCCGACAACCGGTCGCTGCCCACTAAGGATCCCACCGGCCCGGACACATGAGCGATCTGATAGGCGAGGGCCTGCTGCACAATCGGCTTTGGCGGTCTAGGGCTGCAGCCGGCCAGCAGCCCCACCAGCACAATAGCCACAAGGCTAATCGTGCCCCGCAGAACCGATCCCTGGCCCCTCCACCCCGACTTCGGCATCGCTTCTCCTGGGGCCATCAGACGGTAACTAAGGTGGGGTGTTGCTTCAGGTATTCCGTATTCACGCCGGACTCGCGGGTGAGAGCCACCAGGCCGGTACGGGCGATCTCGCGGATGCCAAAGCTGGTCAACATCTTGATGATGGCCACCATTTTGCCGGGATCCCCGGTTACCTCGAGAGTCAAAGACTCCTCTGCCACATCCACAATCCGGGCGCGAAACATTTGGGCCACATCCATAATGGCGGAGCGGGTATCGGGGCTGGCATTGACCTTGACCAGCATCAGCTCCCGTTCCACGCAGGGAACATGGGTGATATCGGTAACTTTCAGCACGTCGATGAGCTTGTAGAGCTGCTTCGTCATCTGCTCCACATCGTGTTCATCTCCCTGCACCACCATGGTGATGCGAGAGATCCCCGGTCGTTCGGTGGGGCCAACGGTGAGGCTGTCGATGTTAAAGCCGCGACGGGCAAACATCCCCGCAATGCGGGTTAAAACGCCAGGCTGATCCTGCACGAGGGCGCTGAGGGTGTGTTTCACGGCAACCAGAGGTAAAGAAAAAGCTGAGAAGAGGTTGGGGAAGCACCTGGGAATAACAATACCCTGAGGAAATTCTACGCCAACTTTGCCGGAATGTTTTTCGCATTGCTCCGGTCGGAGCACAGCTGCAGAGCCGGCGCCCTAGAGAAAGACAGCGCAGCCGTTAACTCTCCAAAGACCCGCGCGTAACCCCCAATTGGCTGTGTAGCTTCAGCTCCTGCCACAGTTGGGATCCGCTGAGTTGACCTTGTAGGAGTTGCTGATAGCGGTGCAGGGTTTGTTGGATCTCGGCGGGGGATTCATGCAAAAATTCGATGCGCAGATAGCGCAGGCCCAAGGCCAATAATTTCGGCACATATTCTGCCCCCGTTTGGGCCTTGCCGTTGTAGAGGGTATTCCGACAGCCGGCATCGGCCTTCAAAATGTGCTCGACATTGGCCCTGTCCCTCAGCTTCACCTCGTGTTTTTCACATGGGCGACCACAATTGGTGTAATCCGTTCCGCTGGATAAAAAGGCGCAAAAGACGCAGTGCTCCATGTGGAACAGGGGCATGTGTTGATGAAGGGTAACCTCGTACCCACCAGCGGGGCCGGCTTGCAGCAGGGATCCCAGTTGCTCATGGTTGAGGTCATAGGAAGCCGTCAAGCGCTCTAGGTTGTAGCGGGTTTTGAGATAGTGGGCCGTGATGGGATTGGCCACATTCAAGGAAAAATCCCCAATGCAGCGCTGCCCGGCAAAGAAACGGAGATGATCGTAATTTCTCACCAAGTAGCCATCGGCTCCGCCGACCAACACTTGCTTTAGGATCCAGGTTTCTCCTGGCTTGGTGATGCGGGGCGGAGCGACCCACAGTTCCACCTCGGGATGGGTGGCTTTGGTTGTGCGGATCACCCCCCGATAGCGGCGGGGATCCTCAAACTCCAGATAGATCTGCCTAATACCGCTGGCTATCGCCGCCGGCAGTTGTGCCGGATCCCGCACCAACACCACCAACTGCGGGGATCCCCTTTCGGGCTCCTCCTGAGAAGGCACCAGATCTTGCCAGTGAGCTTCGGGATTGAGTTGCCAGCGCGGGGGCTGAGCTCGCAGAGCTTGTAGGCGTTCCACCGCTTGTCGGCGCATCTGGTTGAGCAGGCTCACCGGCAGCATTACCTCCCCCTGCAAGGCATTGTGCAGGGATCCCAACTTGAAGGGAGTGGAGCCCAAACGGCCCAGTTGCTGTCGCAGTTTTTCGGTGGTGAGGGGTTGGCGGTGGGCAGCTTCCAGGGGCAGCGGCGAATCCACCTGCACCGTATGGCCTTGCTCATCCCGCAGGATCAGCGTCAGCGGGGATCCCACTTGGCCGTGAACCTCCATGTGGACAGGCCGCTGAAAGCGGGGGTGATCCCCGGCGTAGCTTTGGCGCAGGCGCTTTTCCAGTTCCGGGTCGCTGGTCTTCCAGAGGCGATCCCCCACCCGCAGACGTTTGAGATCAATGACCCCCTCTCCAAAGCTGAGCCAGGCCAGCCCCTGCTTCTCTTGCACCCGGTAAACTCGCCCCCCCTGCTCCGGCAACTCCGGCTGCCCCTGGTCAAACACCACGCCGTCCCCGGCTTTGAGGGGTGCCTCCAGCCGGATCCCCACCTGATCCTGTTGGATCCCCACCACTTGCCCCAGGTAAACCCCCCGTTTCTTGCCAAACCGCGCGTGCACCAGCTCCTGGTTGTTGATGCCCCGCAGCCAGCCTGTGTAGAGCCCACGAGAAAAGCTCATCTCCAGCTCGTAGCGTTCCTGTTGCGAGGGCTGCCACGGCTGTCCCACCCCCAGCGCATCCAACGCCTGCCGATACACCCGCGTTACATTGGCTACATATTCTGGGGATTTCAGCCGGCCCTCAATTTTCAGACAGCGGATCCCCAGCTTCACCAGCTCCGGCAGCACCTCCAGCCCGGCCAAATCTTGAGGGCTGAGCAGATACCGCTTCTCCCCCAAGTCGCGGCGGATCCCGTCTACCACCAGCTCATAGGGCATGCGGCAGGCTTGGGCACATTCCCCCCGATTGGCCGAACGCCCCCCCAGCGCCTCGCTGGTCAGACATTGCCCCGAGTAGGCCACGCACAACGCCCCATGCACAAAGACCTCCAGAGATAGGGAGGATCCCTTCTCTTGCAGATAGGCCTGGATCTGGGCGATTTCCTGGAGGGAACATTCCCGCGCCAGCACCACCACCTCACAGCCCAGCTCAGCGGCAAACTCCGCTCCCACTCCACTGGTGATGGTCATTTGCGTGGAAGCATGGATGGGGAAATCGGGGGAAAGATGCCGGATCAGGCGGGCGATGCCAATATCCTGCACAATCACCGCATCCACCCCCGCCGCAATCATCGAGCGGATGTATCCCTCGGCTTCCGTCAGCTCCCTTGGAAAAACCAGAGTATTCAAAGTAACATAGCCCCGTACCCCCCGCCGGTGCAGCCAGGCCATCAGTTCCGGCAAATCCGCTTCCGTAAAGTTGCGGGCGCGCATCCGGGCGTTGAAGCGCTCCAGCCCAAAGTAAATGGCATCGGCTCCGTTTTCCACTGCCGCCTTGGCACACTCCCAATCCCCCGCCGGGGCCAGCAGCAGGGGCAACTTGGTGGTCAGAGGCGGCGCCTCAAAGTGATCCGTTTCCGCGAAATCTATCCCAGCAGCTTTCATCGGAAGACAGCCCCACAAAGAGAACAAGGGATCCTTTCCCATTCAAAATCAAAAAACCTGAGAGCAGGAGCCCCTTGTCTCAGGTCAAGCTGCCTCTGCCGGCGGCCTCTTAACAAAAAACTCGTTCCGTCCGCAAAGGGTCTAGCTAAGAAGCCACCAGCACATTCAGGATCCCGGTGAGGACGGCGCTGAACAAAGCCAACGTTAGGTAGCGGCCAACAGCCGGGTTGTCACCCAGCAGCCGATCGGAAGCGCTGATGGTGAAAAACAAAGACCAGGCCTGAGTAGCGTTGATGGTCTCAAATTGGTTGAATTCAGCGGTGAAGATCTTAGCCATGACTCAATGCTCCCTACAGCTGTGGGTTCGCACCCCTACCTTAACAAAAGTTAACAGCAGCTGCCACGTTTGCGCGGCTACATCAGGACACCGCCGAACAAGGCTGGAATAGGCAGCGTTTTATGGGAGAGCTGGGTACACAACCCTCGGAGGGATCTGCATCTAGCGTGGATCAGTTGTATGCGACTCCGTATATAGTATTGGGTGATGCGGGATCCCCACCCAAAATAGGGGCTTTGCCCCTCGACAGAGGTCGAGCAGATGTTCTAACCTTGGCTTCTAGGGTGGCCCAAGAGCGCTCTTCAAGATAGGTGTGCCGGGGTGTTGTCAGCGATGGCCAACCGGGATCCTAAGGCTGAGAGTGTGCCGCATCGCTAGCCTAAGCCCTGTTGAGCGGGTTTAATCTAGGCAGCTTTTGATTTGCCCCAGGCTGTTGGTTAGTACTTAGGAAGCTGACCCCATAGCAACCAGAACAAGGCGCGATGCCGGGAGTTGAGATGAGAATGACGCGTTGTAATGTAGTATCGCCTGTGCGCTCCCTCTGCCGCTGTGCAGCTCAGGTGGGCGGCGTAGCCGGGATCCTGATCGGAACAGCTTGGGGGGGCTTGGCTGTAACTCCCGTTTGGGCTCAGGAGAATGCCCTACTGGCTCAGGCTGCGGCAGGCCCCATGAGCCGGCAAGAGGTGGCGGAGCGGCTAAATCTGGTGCCTGTTTTTGCCATTGTGTCTCAGAACGGCACCCCCGTTGTCGCCAATGTGGAGCGAGATGGCCGCACCATCCAAGTGGTTTCCTTCTGGCTGGATCAAGCCCAAGCCCAACAAATGTTGGAGCAGGTGAAAGCCAGCAACCCCGAGATAGCCAGTCAAGCCCGGGTGGTGCCTCTCTCGCTGGGGTATGCCTACGAAAAATCGGAAGAGGAGCGCGCCAAGAATAGTGACCTGTATTTTGAGGTGGTGCCTCGGGCTTCTGATGTGGAAGCAGCCAAGCAGGTGCTGAAGGAAACCGGTCAAGATGTGCCTGCAGAAGCGATTGGTGTGCCTCTGTTCTATGGCCGCTCCGGAGAGGGGCTGCTGACCATCGAGCAGGATGGCCATGAGGTGGTGCCCTTCTTCTTCGACCGCAACGATTTGCGGAGGGCTTTGGATCGGGCAGCGGCGCAGAACCCGGATGTGGTTGGGAAAACCCAGATTGAAGTGACCTCGCTGGCCATTGTGGTAGAGCGTATGCTGGCCCCCGACGCGCAGGCCGATGTGCAGAAAATTGCCTTTATCCCCTCTCGCTCGGCGCTGGAGTATATCCAATCCCTGGCCCGGCCTGCCAATCCTTCTGCAAGTCCCCAGCCTCAGCGTTAACCTAAGCCCCTGATGGGATCCCAGTCTGCTCTGGTGAAGCGGTTAACAGAGTGGCGTGCCCAAGCCCTGAGGGCGGCAAAAGCGGCTGGGATCCCTGCCGAGGAAGTTGAGATTTTGCTCAAAGAACGGCTGGGGTGGGGGCCATTGGAGCGGTTGATGGGTCGCGCTCCGGCTGGGGAGGGGGATCCCCTGGAGGAGGTGCAGGCCCTTTGGCGGCAAAGGGTGGAAGAGCGCATCCCCCTACAGTACCTGTTGGGCAAAGTTGAGTGGGCGGGCTTGAGCTTGCGGGTGACGCCGGCGGTGCTGATCCCACGCCCGGAGACCGAGCTGCTGGTGGAGCAGGCTTCCCTTTGGCTACAGGCCAATCCTCTGCCGCCGGGATCCTGTTTTGCCGACCTGGGTACAGGCAGCGGGGCGATTGCCATTGCGTTGGCCCATCAGCACCCCCAGTTGCGGCTTCTGGCCGTGGATTCTAGCCCAGAGGCCTTGGCTATTGCAGCAGACAATGTGGCAGCCCACCATCTGCAGGAGCGGGTGAAGTTGCTGCTGGGATCCTGGTTTGTGCCCTTGGATCCCTGGCGAGGACGGCTGCGCGGCCTGGTTTCCAACCCTCCCTACATTCCCTCTGCTGAGCTGGCCTCGCTCATGCCAGAGGTGCGACTGCACGAGCCACGACAGGCTCTGGATGGCGGAGAAGATGGCCTAGCCCACTTGCAGCTGCTGATTCAAGCAGCACCGGATTACTTGGCCCCGAACTCCTTTTGGGCGGTGGAAGTGATGCGAGGCCAAGCCCCTTGGGTGGCGGAGCAGTTGCAAGCTAGAGGCTGCTATCGGCAGATCCAAGTTCACCGAGATCTGGCCGGGGTTGAACGGGTGGTCAGCGCCCACTTCGTCGGATAGAAAAGGGTAGGATCCCATAAGATAGGGTATTGCCGCAGCCCTATTGCCTCAGCGGGACGTAGTCCTCGCTGTCCAAAACTCAAAGATCCAAACCCAAGGATCTGAACCTCGACGGGATCCCCCGTCTTTCCTTCGGAGCACCTCTTGAGGAAACCCTTGCCTGCAGCCAAACCCGATCCACTCCCCCAGCAAGCTGCCTCTGCCGACAAGCAAGAGGCTGTGGATTGGCAATTTGCTTTTGAACGCTCTGAGGTGATGCGAGCCTTTCAACAAGAGTTGCTCGTCAGCATCGGCCATGAGCTGCGCAATCCCCTCAGCAGCCAGATGGGATCCCTGCAGTTGGTGTTGTCGGATCTATGTGACTCTCCCGAAGAGGAGCGGGAATACCTGCAAAGTGCCAAAGAGGCGGTAGAGCGCCTGATCAAGCTGCTTGAGGAATACACCCGCCTGGCTCGCCATGACCTGCCCATCCAACCTCTGCGACCGGAACCGACCCGACTACGCCCCCTCCTGCAGGATGTGTACAGCCTAACTCGCCTACAGGCCCAGGATCAGGGCATTCGCTACGAATGGCCGGCCCTACAACCCACCTCGGCCTTTGAGGTGCCCCTTCTCCCCGACAGCCTCACCGTTTGGGCGGATCCCCACGGCTTGGTACAGGCGCTTCTGGGAGTGTGTCGCTGGGGCATCCGCACCCTACGCTACGGTTCGATGGCTTTGCACCCCTATCCCACCGCAGAAGAAGAGGGGCGACTGTGCCTGGGGTGGAACCTTGAGGGGCGATGCCATGTGCCCATTCAAACAGAGGGCTGTGCCGTCTGGCGGGTAAGCGAGCGGCTCCTGAGAGAAATGGGAGGCCAGCTGGAACTCTGCGAAAGCGGCCCCTACCGAGTTGGCATCAAGGTGACCCTGCGCCTCGCCCATTGAACCCCAGGCCAGAGGGACTTGGGCCTATCGGCTTCTCAAAGCTGGCCAGTTGGCATCTGCCCTCTTGATCAAGCCGGGGATGTCGCGCTCCCAGTTACGCTGTACCCGCTGGTTGGCGTTCAGGTACAGCTTGTCATCGACGATTTTCCAGGCAAAGGGATCCACCGGGTAAAGGTAGTTGTGGGCCACGGCCCAGGCACAAAACCCGCCGTACTGGGGGGCAAAGCGCTCTGGGTTGTTGCGAAACCGCTCTCGATTGTCGGCGCTGGCAAACCTCCAGGTTACCCCTCCCCACTCCCATTCATACTCTGGGGATCCCTTGACCGGCTTGCCGTCGATGAAATAGGCCACCGGGTCATAGCCCCGCAGGGCCAGGCCGTCCGTCGCAAAAAAAGGGCCTGGGGATCCCTCCTCGGCAGCCCCAACAACCTGTCCTTGGGCTGGGCGAGACAGGAGCCAAGCTGGGTGAGAAGCAACAGCTCCAACCATCAGCAGCAGCGAGAGCAAAACCCAACGATTTTTGACCATCACGACCTCCCAAGTCCTCAATCGAAAATCGAAATGAGCAAGAAAGCCTTACTCTTCCCCTTCAGGTTCCAAAAGACATCTGACAAAAGACATCTGAGGAGATGCTGGCTTCCGGGGACTGGGAACAGTTTGGCCACAGCGAGGAGATTTGCCTGTGATTTGGATCTCGGAGATCTAAAAAAGCTCAACCTTCTCGGCGCAGGGCCAATTCGGCCCGATCCAGTTGCATTAGCACCCGCTCCACCTTTTCGGGGTTGAGAGGTCGACTGGAAGTGCGGTACTGGGAGGCCAGCGTGTTAAACACCGTGCGCAAAGTGGTAAAAGACTGCAGCTTATCGTAGCGATGGCCGTGGTAGCGCCCAGAAAACTCCTGGATGGCTTGCATGGCTTCCGCTCGCGCCTCTTCCGGGTTCATCAGGGGATCCCCTTCTGAAAGGACGGTGCGTAGGGTTTGGATCAGGGTCATGCTGTCTTCGTAATACTTGCCGGTGAGACGGGCAGCCTGAGCAACTGAGCTCGCTGAGCCCAGCAAAAGGGCTACAGACAGGAGCAGGCTGACAAGACGCCGAAAAAAAGTTTTGAGCATGGGGAACCTAATGTAACTTACTTTTAAGCATAAGCCACAGCAACACCGGAAGAGGAGTCACCCAAAAGATGCTGTTCACCCCCTTCAGCGACTTTCTGCAGAAGCTGGGCCAGTACGGATCCCATTGGACAATGTTAGCCCTGATCTTGGGGTTTGCCTGTGCTCACAGCGGACTGGCCTACTTGCGGCCCTGGGGGGAAAGCTGGCTGGGATCCCGTCTGTACCGCATCTTCTTTGCTCTGGTGAGCCTCAGTTTGGCACCGCTGTTGCTCATCTATTTTTTCAACCACCGCTACGACGGGGTGATTCTCTGGGATCTCCAAGCCGTCCCAGGCATTCGCACCACCGTTGCTCTTTTGTCTGCCCTCTCTTTTTTCTTTTTGTATCCGGCCACCTTCAACTTGCTGGAGATCGCCGCCATTCGCAAGCCGGAGATCCACCTGTTTGAAACCGGGATCATCCGCATCACCCGTCATCCGCAAATGGTGGGCCAGGTGATCTGGTGTGTAGCCCATACCCTTTGGATTGGCTCCAGCTTTATGGTGGTGACCTCGCTTGGGCTCATTGCCTACCACCTGTTTGCCGTTTGGCATGGGGATCACCGCCTGGAGCGGAAATACGGGCAGGCCTTCCGCGATCTCAAGGCGCGTACCTCGGTGATCCCCGGCTTGGCCATTCTGCAGAAGCGACAGCAACTGCGCCCCCAAGAGTTTTTTCGCTGGGCCTATCTGGGGGTATTCAGCTTTGTATTGATTCTTTATGCTTTCCATCCCCAAATGGTTTCTGCAGCCAGCCAAGTTGCCTGGTAGCATGATCCCAAAGAACTTCTTTAGTTTGGGAGTGATGGCCTTGCAAGTTGCTTTAGATGCTTTTAATCAAGAACTTTTGACAAGTGATGGGTTGGTTTTGGTGGATTTCGGCGCCCCTTGGTGTGGCCTGTGTCGCTTCATTCAGCCGATTACCGACCGTCTCGTAGCCGAGTGGGGAGGGGCGGTCAAAGTACTGCGGGTGAATGTAGACGACAATTTTTGGCTGCCGCGCCGCTATCGGGTGCGCTCTTTGCCAACCCTAATTTTGTTTGAGAAAGGTCAAGAAGTGCAAAGGCTGGAGCACTTCGCCAGCCGCGATGAGGTGCTTCGCCGCTGCGAGCAGTTGTTTCTTGACCACCTGCGCTACCTGGGTTCGGGAGCCTGCTCATCCTCGTTTGAGCCCCAAGCCCCGCCGCCCGGCGTGTAGAGGGTGATCACGTCGCCGGCTTTTAGGGAGCGGCTGATTTTGCCAGGCAAGGGATCCCCGTTGAGGAGGTTGATCCCCACTTGGCCTGGCCCGCCTCCCTGTTCTCCTTGGGGGGCATAGTGGCGCCGCTCGGTGAGCAGGGAGAGGGTGCAATCCTGCAAAGTCTGGATGGAGCGGATTAGCCCCCAGCCGCCCCGCTGTTGGCCATGGCCGCCGGAATCCTGGCGTAGCTCGTAGCGCAGTACCCGCAGGGGATACTCCAGCTCCAGAGCCTCGATGGGGGTGTTGAGGGTATTGCTCATGCCCACATGCACTCCGTCCAAACCCGGTCGTTGCCGGCTGGCCCCCTGACCACCTCCCAGGGTTTCGTAGTAGGTGAAGTGGCGGTTGCCCAGCACACAGTTGTTCATGGTGCCCTGCCCCTGAGCGATGCTCCGCAATCCGGCCACGGGAGCCAGAGCTTTGAACACCACATCGGCAATTCGCTGCGAGGTTTCCACATTGCCCGCCACCACTGCTGCCGGAAACTGGGCATTCACCAAGCAGCCGGGCGGCGCCACGATCTCGATGGGATCCTCCAGGCCGACATTGCTGGGGGCCGTGGGATCCAACAGACAACGCAGGGCAAACAACACTGCCGAGCGGGTGACGGCCAGCGGCGCATTCAGGTTTCCCGCCATGGCCGGAGCGGTACCGGTGAAGTCCACCCGCAGCTTCTCGCCCCTGACCTCCACCTGCACCCGAATCTCAAGGGGCGCGGGCGGATCCCCGTAGCCCTCCAACCAATCCTCAGCCGTGTAGATCCCATCGGGCAGAGCCTGAATTTGCGCCCGCATCCGCCGGCGGCTGTATTCGATCACCCCCGCGATCAACTGCCAAGCTTCCTCTTCTCCAAAGCGGGCCAGCAACTCCCGAAACCGGCTCATCCCCACTGCGCTGGCCCCCACCTGGGCCTGCAGATCCCCCCGCCGCTGCTCGGCATTGCGCACATTGGCCAGGATTAGGCGCAGCAGATCCTCCTGCCAGTACAACTCTCCTTCTAGAGAGAGCCCAGCCAGCCGTACCGGCGGGATCACCAGCCCCTCTTGCCAAAGTTCTGTGGAGTCGGCGGGCATGGAGCCAGGGCGCATCCCTCCAATATCAGCGTGATGAGCACGGTTCACAGCATAGGCGCAAATCCGGTCGGGATCCCTCCAGCCGGGAATGGCCGCGACCACCGTAACGTCCGGCAGATGGGATCCCCCCTGGTAGGGATCGTTGAGGAGAAACACATCTCCGGGTCGCGGGTTGGCTGCCACCACCGCTCGCACCGCCTGCGAAAGGGCGCCCAAATGCACCGGGATGTGAGCTGCCTGGGCAATGCAAGCCCCTTGCGCGTCAAACAGAGCTGTGGAGCAATCCCGCCGCTCCTTGATGTTGGCCGAATAAGAACCGCGGATGAGGCGGGCTCCCATCTCTTCGGCAATCCCCGCCAGAGCGTTGGCCATGACCTGCAACCGGATGGGATTGGAGACAGGATAGTTGCTATCCATATCCCTCAAAGCCTACGCCCCAGCCAAACGGCCACCCTGCGGATCCCTTGCCAGAACTGCAAACGACGTTGCCAGCGGGCAAGGGTATGGCGATTCTCGCGCAGACGATCCCGCAGACGCAGCAACTCAGCGGGAGTGGGAGCCAAGGCCTGTTGAGCTGCTTCTCGCCAATCGGCCATGGCCTGCTCTGTGACCCCAAGAGCCGAGCGCAGCTTCAAAATGACAGGAATGAGAGCAACCAGGGCCAAAAACAGCAAGCCGTTGAGGCCGCAAACTGCCCAGACAGCCCATCCCGAACTCCAATTGGCATTCACAGAGAGCTCCGGGTAGGGATCCCGACAAGGCTCACTGCTGCTGCAGCATCAAGGGGCGCAACACCCGGCCATCCCCCACCACAACCACCGTTGACAGCACCTGCTCACCACGGCGGAAGGTAATCGGCACCGATTGGCCTACCGGGGTATTTTGGATGATCTGCTGCACATGTTGCACGGAGGTGACCCGCTGCCCATCCACTCCAATCAAAATATCGCCCTGGGCCAGACCGGCTCGTTGAGCAGGACCATCCTGGAGCAAGCCGACCACCTGCACCCCCTGAACTCGAAGTGCGGGGCCGAACAGACGACGGCTGATGGCGCTCTGGGCTTGCTCGCCGTTCACCGTTTCAATGGCAACTCCAATGAAGCCGTTGCCGACAGCATAGGAGGCAGGCGACCACTGAACCCCGAAGCTGTTGGCGTCGCTGCTGACCTGAACCGTGGAGCCGTGGTGGTTGTAAGCTTCACCCCCAACCGAGTCGCAGGGGTAGGCCACAACTGCATCTGCCAGCAAGAAGGAGATGGGCAGGGCTAGGGCAAGCTTGAACAGATGGGTTGGTTTCTGCATGGTTCGACCCTGGAAACGGTGAAGTAGAAATGAGCTTGAATCCGCGAAGCACTTGGGTGGATGCACCAGCCAGGTGTGGGCAGCTTGCACCGCCCCTCCCTCAGTGATAAACCCAAAATCGCCAACTGTCGATAGGCTTGGCCGTGCTTCTGGGCTGGATCCCAAGGTTTTGCCGGCCTTCCTGTAGCAATTCTTCAAGGTCTTGGGATCCCTGGCAGCACTGGGTTGGCTCGGCGGGGCTCACAAACCGGCAAAGCGATCGGTGGCTTCCAGGAGGGCGGTGCGGATTCCGGGCTCGGTGATGGAATGGCCAGCATCGGGGATCATCCGAAACTCTGCTTCTGGCCAAGCCTGATGCAGCTCCCAAGCAGAGATGGGCGGGCACACCACGTCGTAGCGCCCCTGGACGATCACCGCCGGCAGATGCCGCAGCCGTCCCACCCCCCTGAGGAGCTGATCCTCCGGATCCAAAAAACCGCCGTGGACAAAGTAATGGCACTCAATGCGGGCAAAGGCCTCGGCAAACTCTCCTCGACCAAAGCGCTCGATGAGCTCTGGGCTGGGGATCAACTTGCTGGTGCTGGCCTCCCAGACGGACCAGGCGCGAGCTGCCCTCAGCCGTACCTGGGGATCTGGGTCGTTTAGGCGGCGGTGGTAGGCTGCCAGCAGGTCATCCCGCTCTTCGGGAGGGATCGGCTCCAGGTAATGTTCCCAAGCGTCGGGGAAAAAGTAGCCGGCCCCCGACTGGTAAAACCAGCGGAGCTCAAAAGGGCGCAAGAGAAAAATGCCCCGCAAGACAAACCCTAGGCAGGATTGGGGGTGGGTTTGCCCATAGGCCAGGGCAAGGGCACTGCCCCAGCTGCCCCCGAACACAAACCAGCGATCAATGCCCAGATGCTGGCGCAACTTCTCGATATCCGCCACCAGATCCCAGGTGGTGTTCTCCCGCAGCTCGGCATAGGGGCGACTTTTCCCGCAGCCCCGCTGATCGAACAGCACCACCCGCCAGCGGCTGGGATCGAAATACTGCCGGTAGATGGGATCGATCCCACCTCCAGGCCCCCCGTGCAAAAACACCACCGGCTTGCCTGCCGGGTTGCCGCACTGCTCGTAGTACAGGGTGTGGAGGGAGGAAACCGCCAGAAAACCTTGATCGTAGGGCTCGATGGGGGGATAGAGATCGCGCGACATAACTTGAAGCTCTGCTGGTCATCACTCTCAGGGTCTGCGCAGGGCAATGGTGGCCTTGGGCGGGATCCCTTCCTGAAAGGTCTCGCCATCCGCGGCCAGGATGACAAATTGCAGCTCCTGACCCGGCTGGGCGCCCAAATTGCTCCAGGGGATGGCCACCTCCAAACAGGCATCCACCACCGCCTTCACTTGATGGCCGATGGCGTGCCAGGTGTGGTACTCCCCTGCCTGCAAGAGCTGGGCTTGCACCTCTGCCGGATGCTGGCCGGTGCCGGGAGGCGGCAGTGACAACCGCAACAGGTGGCGGTAGTGGTAGTTGAGAGGGGCTTCTGCCGGCAATCCCTGCAGGGGAATGGGGCTGTTGACGGTGACGCGGTTGGGGTAGAACCACAGCACCAGCAATTGCCTGGGCCGCTGCACCACCGAGTTAAAATCCAGCCGCAGGTAGAGGTTGAAGTGATCGAACCCGTACCAGAGGCGACGAACAATGCTGTTGCGGTGCATGGTGCCTCGGGCCGCTCCAATCTCCACCCGCCCGGCTTGGCTCCACTCCCGTTCTGCCGGACGACCGTTGATGGCCGGGTGGATAAACCCCTGCGGCAGGCGATCCCCTAGGCCGTCATGATCCTCCAGGGGAAATTGCAGCACGGTCGGCACCGCCTCTCCCAAAGCAGTGTAGAGCGCCTGCAGGTGCTCCCGAAACAACTGGTCGAAAACGGCATCATGGGCGGAGGAGTGGCCTGCCCCAAACCACCAGAACCAATCGGATCCCTCGGCGGCCCAGAGGGCTTCCCAGGCTTGGGGATTGGCGCGGGGATGATCCTGAATCACCTGGCGGGCCTGAGCCAAGAGCTCCCAAGCGCGGTTTTTCACCGGATCCCCAATCCAGGTGGTGAAGTCCGCCTCGATCCAGGAGCCGCTGTGAAGTTGCTCTGCCGGCAAAAACTCGGTGGGCGGAAACTGATCCAGAAACTCCGAAACGGTCACCAGCCGCAGGGAGGAGTGCTGGCTGAGGCGGGTGTAAAGGTTTTCCAAGAAGGGCCTGCCATCCTGGGGGTAGTACTCCCAGCAGTTTTCCCCATCCAGAGCGATGGTCACCAGCCAGGGCTGCTCCTGGGGCAGGCGGTTGCGGATGCTCTCCAGATGGCCGATGAGATCTTTGGCGGCAGCATCGGCGGGCATGGCGCTGTAGCTGAAGCCGATCAAATCCGAAAGGCGGTGATCCCGAAAGACGATGGCCAGATCCCCCCGCTCGGTTTCCAGGCGGTAGGGGCGGTAGAGCTTCTCCGGCTCCAGAATGTGGCCCTGCCCATCGCGGTGAAACGGTTGACCCAGGCTCCACCCCAAAACCCCTTCGTCGGAGATGATCCACTCAAAGCCCTGTTTTTGCACAATCGGCACAATGGCAGGGCTTACGGATTGCTCGGAAGGCCACAGGCCCCGCGGATCCCGGCCAAAGCGCTCCCGATAGATCTGCTTAGCCCGCTCCAGTTGGCTGTGGACATCCTGCTCCCAGTGAAAGGGGTAGCGAGGCAAAGGCAACCCTGGCCGAGCCACCCGCGCCGAGCGCTCGCTCACCAACAGGGGCAAGATGGGGTGGGTATAGGGGCTGGTGGTCAGCTCCAGTTGGCCGTTGCTCTGCAGTTTGGCGTGTTGGGGCAAGATGGCGCCGAGGATCTGTTGTTGCTTGGCGTAGATCCGCTGCCGATCCGCCAGGGTAAAACCGGATCCCATTTTGATCCAGCCCTCAATCTCAGGATCCTCCTGAAAGAGGGGATCAAACCAAGACAGGTTGTGCCAGGCCAGCAGATCGCTGAAGTCCTGCGGAGTCCAGTACTGCAGACACCAGTTCACCCCCTGAGATTCCCGTTGGTTGTAGAGCTGCCGGTAACGGGGGTAGGGCTCGATCATGGTGGGGTAGTGGCTGTCGAAAAAACGCTCGACCACAAAGCGCAGTTGATCGGGGCCGAGCTTTTCGACAGGGGATAGGGTCAGTTCCAGGTAAGGATCAAAAGCCGAGCCGGCCACATACTCTTCGATTTGCACAATCAGGGAGGGCACCAAGTTGACCGTTTGGTGCAAGCGGGGATAGCGCTCCAGCAGCAAGACCAAGTCCAGGTAATCTTTGATCCCGTGTAGGCGCACCCAAGGCATGCGATATTTACCCGCCACCGGACTTTTGTAGAGGGGTTGGTGTTGGTGCCAAACCAGGGCGACGTGCAGCGGGTAAGTCATGGGCGGTACGGGATCCAACCATCACCCGGATACTAGCCCATCTGTCTGGCTGGCGATCGTAAGAAACTCTTGAATGTCTGAGCGCTGCCGGTGTCGATGGCGGTGGGGAAAAGCTTGCCATTCGGCAGATTCCTCAGGAGAATGGCGGCAAATGGAAGAGCTGAGCCATGACTGCCGCTACCCACCTTCTGGAACAGTCGATCGTTGTCTTTTCCCAAAACTATTTGCCCATCAGCCGGGTCAATATCAAGCGGGCAATCGTGCTGCTGCTAACAGGCAAAGCCGAACCGCTCTCGATGATGAATGTGCCGGTGTGGAAGGTGCGCTCCCCCAGCCAGGTCATTGAAGTGCCCGAACATATTCGCCTGACCATCAAGGGCAAAGAGCGCGCTTGGCGCGTGCCCCCTGTGAATCGGCGGGAGGTTTTGCGGCGGGATCACCACACCTGCCAGTATTGTGGCAGCACCCACAATCTGACCTTGGATCATGTCGTGCCCCTCTCCAAAGGGGGATCCCACAGTTGGGACAATGTGGTGACGGCTTGCGAACGCTGCAATCAACGCAAGGGCAACCGCACCCCTGAAGAAGCCAACATGCCCCTGCGCAGCAAACCCCGTGCCCCTCTCCACCCGACGGTGGCTTTTGCGGAGCAGTTCTGGCGCGAACACCAAAGTCGGCAAGAGTGACATCCTCCCGGCGCTCATCCTATGGACAGAGCGCGGGCCACCCTTCCCGTCAGCAGGACGGAGTCCTTACCTCGCGGTCGGGCATTCCTGCCCCACGCCACTTGTCTGGGTCTACAACCCCCGACAGAACAACTGGACAGGCGGTTCCCCTTCCCCAGCCTCCCCCCTAGGCACTGCCAGCTCGCAAAACAACCTCTAACCCACCCAGCACAGTTCCCAAGGCTGAGGCTGAGTCCCGATGCACCCGGTACCGGCATTCAGGGCACTGAGGCCCCCCGACAGCCCAGCTGTTGCTAACCATCCCCCAGCACTTGCAACCGATTTGGCCGCTTCCTTTTGGGTCAACCTTGGCAAAGTCCACCCCACCCTTCCAGCAAACCCACTCCAGAAGGCAGAGAATCTATCCCCAGGCAGCCTCGACGCAATCCTTGGGCAACATCCCCCTTGCCCAGCCCTTGGCCTTGAGGTCTTCCACAAAGATCTTCCACAAAGAAAAGATAGAGAGGGTCTGCCCTCGGTCTCAACGCCAATGGGCCCTCTGGAAATGAAACTCTTGGCAACCATTGGCAATGCCCTGCTGCATCCTGGCAACCTGCAGTGGTGCTCTCTTCCAGTGGCAAGACCCCTGCTGTTTTCTCGCCCCCCTGGGTTGCAGCCTTCTCAGCTGGCCTTGCAGGGCTTTGAAGCCCTTGGGCCGTTCCCAAAAGCGCCCTCTGAAGTCGTCAGGAATTGCTCCAAAACCAGGTCAATCCCCGTCGTCCGCCCGTGAGCTGGTTTGTTGGGAGGCATCTGGATAAGCCCAGTACTTGTAGGTTACCGCCAGCATAAGTAGGCTTTACTACAGATTTCGCTCAGGGGTATGGCGGGGATCCATGTATCCCAGTGCTCACCCTGCGGCTAGAGCATGGGACCTATTGCCCCCGCACCCCCGTTAGTTAAAATTGTTGGTACTAGAACTGTAAGGCACAGCTTCTTCTAGCTTTGTCCAGGTTTGCGGCTGAGCTACAGGTGCTCTGTTGTGGGCAAAGGGAACTTGCGCCTCGGCTGCAGCAAGCAAGATGGGGGTTGGCTTCCTGCTCAGCAGGTTTTGGGAAAGGTTGAAGGTTGTAAGTTGGCTCAGAAAAGGACTGGGTGTTTTGGGGCAGATGAAAAGTAGCTTAGTGCAGCTCGATTATCGAGTTTATAAGTTGGCGCGGCTGTTGAGCGAATATTTGGAGTTGGGGAAATGGGTTGCCCTGTCTGCTGGCTCGCTGGGTGAAGAGCCTTCTGGCAACGAACATCAAGCCTGGCTGCACAAATTTTCAGTTTACTTGTCAGAGCAGGCTCCTTGCCCTGGCCTCAAGGATCGGGATCCCGTAGGCTAGGTAGGCCCTCCCCTGCTGCACTCAACATCCTGCTGCACTCAACATGTGGATCCCTTCTTGGTGGCCGAAGCTCAGTTTTCAGGTTTGGCTGATCTTTATCGGTCGGCTGCTTTCCCAAACTGGAACCGGCTTTACCTTGTTTTATGCCAGTCTCTTTTTTGTGAATCAGGTGGGGCTGACCGCCACCCAAGTGGGCCTGGGGCTAGGCATTATGGCTTTTGCCGGGGTGTTTGGCCGCATCCTGGGCGGCTCGATGGCCGATGGAGCTTGGGGGCGCCGTTCCACTTTGATCCTCTCTCTGGCTATTTCCACCTTGGGGTCGTTTGGGTTTGCGCTCTCCTATGACTTCTGGAGTTTTGCCCTGGCCAATATGGCTGCAGGCTTGGGGCAGGGGTTGTACTGGCCGCCTGCGGAAGCGATTGTAGCAGATCTAACCACTCGTGAGCAGCGCAACGAAGCCTACGCTCTCAACCGTCTGGGGGATAACCTGGGCCTCAGCCTTGGGGTGGCTATGGCCAGCACGCTGGTGGCTCTGACGGGGGCCTATCGGCTCTTGTTTGTAATCGACGGTGTCACTTTTCTAATCTTTCTGGCAGTACTTTGGTTTTTTATCCGGGAAACTCGGGCGACTTGTCCGGCAGCAGAGCCTGTGTTGGCAGGTTGGAAAACCGCCCTTAGAGATCGCTCCCTTTTGGTGTTTGGCCTGTCGAATATCCTGTTCACCACCTATGTGGCCCAGCTCAGCAGCAGCATGCCCCTTTACTTCCGCAATGGGGTAGGGATCCCAGAGGTGCAAATCGGCATTTTGTTTGCCTTGCATGGGGCCTTGATCGCTCTGCTGCAGATGCCGGTGGCCCGTTGGTTGAATCGCCGGACGCGCATCCAAGGGTTGCAGGGATCCGCCCTGATGTGGGGGGTAGGATTTCTCTTGGTTTGGCTTAGCGGTCTGGCGGCGGGATTGGGGTCGGTGGTGGCAGTCTTGGCGCTGGCGGTGCTCTCTTTGGCGTTGGTGAGCTACAACCCCTCTGCCTCTGCTTTGGTGGCGGATTTGGCACCGGATCACTTGCGGGGAGTGTATCTGTCGGTCAACTCTCTTTGTTGGTCGGCGGGGTTTGCCCTTGGCCCGATGATTGGGGGGATGGCCTTGGACTTGCCGCAACCGTGGGCAAGCGGGCTGTGGATCTTTTGGGTGATCACCGTCAGTTGGGTTTGGGGGATCCTCCGCTTTCTAAACCGCATTCTGCCCTGCAAGGTGAATAGGGCCGCAGTGCCTCCGGTGATGGAGCCCGCTCCCCTCGGTGACGCAGAACGCTAGAGCCCAGGAAAGAAGCAGATTTTGGGATCCCAGTCTTGGCCAACAGCTGGTTAGAGTATGGATGTCGAACAGGAAGGCTAGTTCTGCTCTTGTACCCTGCAATTTGGTCTCAACGGTGGAGGATCTGAATCATGAGCTTGATTGGCAATATCATCTGGCTAATCTTCGGGGGTTTGCTGACAGGTTTGGGCTACATCTTAGGAGGACTGAGCCTTTGCCTGACAATCATCGGCATTCCCTTTGGCTGGCAGAGCATCAAACTGGGGTTTGCAGTGCTTGCCCCCTTCGGAAAGGAAGTGGTGGAGTATCCCGATGCCAACAGCCCGCTGCTGCTGATCTTTAACGTCATCTGGCTATTGCTGTTTGGCTGGCCGTTGGTGCTTAACCATCTCTTCTGGGCTGTGATTCTGGCAATCACCATTGTTGGGATCCCCTTTGCCAAACAACACATGAAGTTAATTATTTTGTCGTTGTTGCCCTTTGGCCGAGATCTGCGCTGAGAAAGTGGGTGAACCTAGATTGTGGGTTTATTGAGGGGTACGGCCAAACTGGTTATTAGGCATTTCTCACTTGGGATGCAGGAGAGTTTTCTGTCGGGTTGTCAGGATTTGGGGTTGCCAATTGCCAAGGCTGCTCTCGGAGTTGCTCTATTGAACCATCGTCAAACTATTGGTAATGACTTGCCTCGTGTAATTTCCCCAAGTTTGAGCGGCTATGCTGCTGCTTCCTCGTGTTGGGCTAGAGTCATCATTGCCCAGCCAAATGCCGGTCACCAGGGGAGGGTTGGGCGTGTAGCCGATAAAGAGCAGATCCTTGTTGGCGGTGGTGGTGCCGGTTTTACCGGCTTCTCCAATGCCGAGCCGGGCAGTAGTACCGGTGCCGGAGCTGATCACCCCTTGCAGTACGGTTGTCATCTGTTGGGCGACGGTTTCTGGTAAGACAAGTCGCTGAGAACGGGGATCCTCCCGACCAGGGTAAATCTCACGGCAGGTGCGAAAGTCGTTGGGGTTGGCGCAATCGCTGCTATCCAAGATGCGGCGGATGGTGTGGGGCCTTGACCAAAGGCCACGATTGGCAAAAGGAGTGAAGGCCGCTGTCAACTCCAGCAAGTTCACCTCCATGGTGCCGATCACCATAGAAGGATAGGGTTGCAACGGTGATTGGATGCCCATTTGCCGGGCCGTCGCCACCACTTGCTCTAGACCGACTTGTTGGGCCAACCGCAGGGCAATCACGTTTTCGGAGAGGATCAGGCCGCGGGCCAAATCCATAGGGGCCGATCCCGAGCGACAGCCCCGAAAGGTGAGGTTGCCCCAGGTGAGGGGCTCGCAAGACAACACTTGGGAGAGAGGGATCCCCTGGGTGAGGGCAGCCGCATAGGTGAACACTTTGAAGGTGGAGCCCGGCTGCCTTTGAGCTTGGGTAGCCCGGTTGAAGGGGCTGGCGTTGTAGTCGATCCCGCCCACCAAAGCCAGCACTTCACCGTTGCGGCTGTCGAGACTGACCAAAGCGCCTTGGCTGAAGCCCAAGCGGGATCCGGACTCGCGCACCGTTTGGGCCAGGACTTGCTCTGCCAAACGCTGGTAGGGCAAATGCACCGTGGTTTCGATGATGAAGTTGCCCTCTGCCGAGAGGTCTTGGCCCAAGAGCTGCCGCAGCTCCTGGAAGACGGCACTGTAAAAGTAGGGAGCAACTGTCGAGGTTTGGGAGCGCAAATGGGGGTTGAGGGTGAGGCGACTGCGCCGGGCCCGCCGAATCTCCTCTTCGGGGAAGACTTTCAGCTCGCTCAGGCGATCCAACACCCGATCCCGGCCCCGAACGGCGGCATCATAGTTGGCGACAGGGTTAAAGGCATTGGGCGCGGGCAAAATGGCCGCCAGAGTCGCAGCTTCGGAAAGGCTGAGCTGGCGGCTTGGGATCCCGAAATAGAACTGGGCAGCAGTCTCAAAGCCGTAGATGCCGTTGCCCAGGTAAACATTGTTGAGGTAGAGAGCGAGGATTTCGTCTTTGCTGTAGCGCTGTTCCAGCTTCAGGGCGGCGACGGCCTCCCGCAGCTTGCGCCCGAAGGTGTTGCCGGAGCCGGTGTAGTCCCGCAGCACGGTGCGGGCCAGTTGTTGGCTGATGGAGCTGCCCCCCTGCTGCACTTCCCCCGAGCGCAGGTTCACCCAGAAGGCGCGGGCAATGCCCAGCAGATCCACCCCAAAGTGGGAGTAAAAGCGGTGATCTTCAGCGGCGACCACCACCTTGGGCAAAATCGGCCCAAAAGCTTCCAGGTCGGGCAGCTCCCGGTAGGTGTCCCCCTGATGGCGGCGCAGCTCCGTCTGCTGATCCCCGGCCAGGACGATCAGGGGGTTGCGATCTGCGGAGAGGGGTGGCTCCACTGAGAACTTGCTCCACTCATGGCCGATCCAAATCCTCGCCCCCAGCCCCAAGACCACCATCAGGATGAGGCAGCCGCGCACCCCATACACCTGTGGTGGGGGTGGATCCAGCACTTGAATCCAGACGCTCTCCGGATCCCGAGGCGGGCCAAGGCTCAGTTGCTGGCCATGCCGCAAGATCACCCGGCGCACCCGCTCGACACCACCGAAGGGTTTGAGGCGGAAAACGCCGTTGGTCGAGTCTTGATCTTCTAGCTGGTAGCGACCGGCATTCCACCCCAGCCAGTAGAGAATAGGGGGCAACGGGATCCGCCAACCCAGACCGGGCAGGCGCCAATCCGGGCGGGGACGGATGTGGGCGTGGAGATGGCTCACCGCGGGGGCAGGGATGCGAATGGTGGCCACCGTCTGGCTGCGACCGAGAATGTCGGATCCCTTCAGGGCAACCACTCGAGGGGGCTCTCCCGGGCAGGTAATCCGCAGGCGCACCGGGCGCTTGGGGGGAGGAGGTTCGGGGGGTTTGAGGAGAGCCGTAGGCCCGATAGGGAAGGGCCTGGCCAGGGTTTTGAAGAAGCGAGCGACGGTGCCCAACAGCGGCTTTTTGTCTTCAGAAGCAGACATGGCTCAGTCCCCCCGCAATTCGCGCGCACGGCGCAGCAGCTCCTGCATGGTCTGGCCGGGAAGAGGGCCGCCTGCTGCTGAATTGAGGTTACGGGCCTTGGGAGGCCGGGCAACAGGGGCAGCCGGGGGTAGGGTGGGAGAGGAGACAGGAGAAGGGGGTGGAGCACCGCTGGGCAGCGTGGGATCCCAGAGGGCCATGTAAAGATGGCCTTGGGCGTTGCGTTCGATCCTGCCGGCCCAGGGGCCAACGCGGAATTGCACTCGCCCGGAACGTCCCTCGCGCACAGCCTGCAGTTCTCGCTGCAGTTGAGCAGGCAAGGGGGCTTGCAGCATATCCTCCAAGAGGCCTTCCACTTGCGGGGTGGGTACGCCATCGGTGACGGTAGCTTCGGTTTGCCGCAGGGCCAGGCTGGATTCGTCGTAGGTGAGGCCCAAGTCCACCCCGCCAAAGCGGTACAGGTCGTACACGGTATTGGGCCAAGCGCCCTGCCCCTGCTGGCTGGGGGATCCCAGGCTGGCCCGTACCGTCTCGCGGGAAGTCTCCAGGGGAAAGGCGCGAAACACCGGCTCGCTCCTGTTGTAGGGTTCCAGCTCCGGTGCCGGGTCCCGCCGTTTGCTCCGCTCTGAAGCCAAAACAAGGGGCTCAGGGACAAGCTCCCCAGGCATAGGATGGACATTCTCTGGGGCAATGGGATCTTCCACTGCCGGACGAGATCCTGGCCCGGAAACACGGGGGGCCGAGGGGCGCTGCAGCAACTGTCCCCATTGCCAACTCACCAAAACCCAGCCCAGCAGCCCGCCCATCAGAAAGGGAATCAGGCGCACCCAAAGCAGGGATCCCCCGTTCTCGACCTCCGTGGCCGCCGTCAGGGGCCTGAGCCGCAGAGTACCGGCTGTAACCAAGGACGGCGCAGCGGCAGGGAGACCTCCAGAAAGTGGGCCAGAGGCAGCCTCTTCCGACGAGGCGACTGGGACCTGAGGGGCAATAGATCCCTGTGCTCTGGCTTGAATGTGCTCCAGCTCCGTCAACACGTTAGCCACCGATTGCGGGCGGGCGGCAGGATCTTTGGCCAGGCAACCGAGGATCAAGTCAGACAAACCGGCGGGCAGCGGAAACTTCAGTCCCCAGTCTTCTAGAGGGATGGGCCGGTGCTTGTGGTGGGCCTGGTACCAGCCCGGGAAAGATTCGGTGGTGGGCTTGAGGGGCATCTGGCCAGACACCATCTGGTACAGCATGATCCCGAAGCTGTAGATATCGGAACGGACGTCCAGCGGCAACCCTTCCAGCTGTTCCGGGGAAGAATAGGCCAGCGTTCCCAGGTAGGCATGGGTAAAGCTCAAAGATTCATGGCTGTTGAGCAGCTTGGCAATGCCGAAATCCACCAGCTTCGCCAGTTCCCCAAAACTGTCATCGGCCACCACGATCACATTGGCCGGCTTCAAATCGCGGTGGATCACCTGTACCCTTTGCCCTTCCATGAGGATCCCCTCGTGGGCCGCCTTTAACCCCAGGCCAATTTGGCGGGCCAGCCGGAAAAAGCGCTCCAAAGGCAAAGCCCCCGCGGCCAGAATATCCTTGAGGGTCTTGCCGTTCAGGTATTCCATCACATAGAAAGGCACCTCATCGGGGGTAAGGCCATAGTCATTGACTTTGACAATGTGCAGGCTTTTTTGGCCCAAAGCCGCGCAGGCTTTCGCTTCCCGTTCAAAGCGCAGGCGGGTGCGCTGATCCATTGCCGGCTGGGAAAGCAGCTTGACAGCCACTTCCACCCCACCAAAGAGCAAATCTTGAGCCAAATAGACTCGCCCCATGCCCCCCTGTCCCAGCAGATGTACGAGTCGATAACGCTGAGCCAAGAGGCGACCCAAAAAGGGATCCGACGCAGTAAACATAGGGAATCGCGGCGGTACGGAGAACAGGTTTGCAAGAGTCTCGAAGGGATCCGGCAGGAGCGGGCTACCTCTACCATAAGCACTGGAGCCGTCATAGGCCATGCTCGCCGCCGTCAATCCAGTTGCCCTTGATGTCTTTGCCAATTGTTTACCACCCCGACTACAGTGCCCCCCTGCCGCCGGGCCATCGCTTTCCCATGCCGAAATTTCGCCTCTTGCAAGAGCTGCTGCTGCGGGAAGGGGTGATCCGCCCCCAACAAGTGCACCACCCTGAGCTGCCCCCTCTCGCCTGGATTGAGTCGGTACATACCCCTGAGTACGTCAGGGCCTACTGTGAGGGATCCCTGGAGGCCAAGCTGCAGCGGCGCATCGGCCTGCCCTGGAGCCCGGAGCTGGTGCAGCGCACCTGTCGAGCGGTGGGGGGTACCGTCTTGACCGCCCAATTGGCCCTGCGCCACGGCCTGGCCTGCAACACCGCCGGCGGCACCCACCATGCCTTCCCTGCCTACGGCTCCGGCTTTTGTATCTTCAACGACCTGGCCATTGCCGCCCAAGTCCTGCTGCAGCAAGGGCTGGTGCAAAGGCTCTTGATCGTGGATCTGGATGTCCATCAAGGAGATGGCACTGCTTGGATCTTTCGCTCCGAGCCGCGGGTGTTCACCTTTTCCATGCACTGCGAGGCCAACTTCCCCGCCACCAAACAACAGAGCGACCTGGACGTGCCCCTGCCGGTAGGCATGGAAGATGAAGCCTATCTCCAGACTTTGGCCGACCACTTGCCCGATCTGTTGGCTCAGGTGCGCCCTGACCTGGTGCTCTACGATGCCGGTGTGGATCCCCACGAAGAAGACCTCTTGGGCAAGCTGGCCCTTAGCGACCAGGGCCTGTTTCGGCGGGACATGCAAGTGCTGAACACTTGTCTAAAGCAGGGCTATCCTGTCGCCTGCGTCATCGGCGGCGGCTACGGCAAAGACCTCAACCGCCTCGTGTATCGCCACTCCCTGCTGCACCGGGCTGCCAGCGAAGTGTACCGCCAATACCGTCTTTAGCCGGGCGCAAACTAGGCGTATTCGGCAATCACTACTGTGATGTTGTCTCGCCCGCCCCGCTCTTTGGCCGCCTCGATGAGCTTTAGGGGAAGTTGCTCCAAATCTTCCACCTGCAGGCAATACTCGATGATCACTTCGTCGTCCAGCTCCTCAGTTAGGCCGTCGCTACACAACAACAGGCGATCCCCTGGGTAAACTGTAATCGGCTGCACAGAAGGTGGACCCGCATCGGGTCGGCCCAGGCAGCGCTCGAGAATATGTCGCCAAGGGTGAATCCGGGCCTGCTCATAGGTCAGCTCCCCCAGTCGAATGGAGCGAGCCACTAAGGTGTGATCCTCGGTCATTTGCTGCATTTCGGATCCCCGTAGGCGATAGAGGCGAGAATCACCGATGTGAGCGCTCCAGCAGTTGTCATTGGGATCCACCATGGCCACCACCACCGTAGTGCCCATGTCTGCCCGCTCTGGATTTTCCCGCTGATCCTTGAGGATGGCACTGTTGGCTGCTTCTACGGCTTCGCTGAGCAACCGGGGTGCCGGCACGTTTTTCCAGCCTCGATCCAGATATTCTCGGATGGTCTCGACAGCCAACAGGCTGGCTGTAGCCCCGGCAGCATGTCCTCCCATACCATCGGCAACAATAAAATAGCGCCCCTCTGGATCGCAGTAGCAGGCATCTTGATTGCTGCTGCGGATCTTGCCGGGATCCGTAGCGCAGGCATATCGTCGCATCACATCAATCGCTCTGACCGATTCAACCTTAAGAGTACTCTGATTAAAGCAAGAGCAGCGAGGGCAGCCAAAACCAAAGTGATAACCGTTAAGGTAGCATGTCCGGCCAAAAAGAGCTGAGTTGCGCTCAAAAAAAAGGCCGCAAACAACACCCCGTAAATGACTCCCAGCCCGGTGTTGTTCAGCTTGCGCAGCAAGCGCTCCGTCTCGCTGGATCGCACCCGCAGGCGTAGCTCCCCTTGTTCTATCTTGCTCAAGGTCAATTCGATCCGGCGCGGCAAGCTGAGGCTGCTGCTGGTGAACTCAGCCGCTTGACGGCCAACCTGGGCCAAGAGGGTCTCAGTCTTGCTTCCGTTTAAACTCATCAGCTCTTCCGCAAAGGGTTTGGCCACCTCCATAAAGTCGAACTCCGGATCCAACCCTTTCCCCAATCCCTCCAGCGTGGTCAGGGCCCGCATCACAAAGGTGAAGGTAGCCGGAAAACGAAACGGCTGATCGTAGGCCAGCTCGTAGAGGTCTTCGCTGATGGCCGCCACCGAGATTTCTCCCGAGTTGCTGGAAAAGGGTTTGTCCATAAAGTGATCCAGCATGTACTGCACCGAGCGGCGCACCGGAGCCAGATCGGCGGTGGGCACCAGCACCCCCAGTTCCACCAGCGAGGCCACCACCCGATCGGCATTTTTGGAGACCACACCTGCCAGCGTGCCCATCAGCTTTTCTTTCACATCGGAGGGCAGGCGGCCCATCATGCCGAAGTCGTAGAAGATCAGCGTGCCATCGGGCTTCACGGCAATGTTGCCGGGGTGGGGATCGGCGTGAAAAAAACCATCCTTGAGCAGTTGCCGCAGATAAGCCTCTGCCCCCAGACGAGCCAAAACCTTGCGATCCAGCCCCGCCGCGCTCAGGGCTTCGTAATCGCTGATTTTGATCCCCGGCAGGTATTCCAATGTCAACAGGCGAGGAGAGGTGTAACGCCAATACACTTTGGGAACAGCAATTTGCGGCATATCCCGAAAGTTGCGACGGAAGGTATCGGCATTGCGGCCCTCATTGAGGTAATCCACCTCTTCCCAGAGGGTGCGCCGACACTCTTCGTAGATGCCGATCCAGTCGCGGCCCGGCCCGCCCCAAGAGGTGCGATACTGAAAGAACTCGGCAATCCCACGGCAGATCTCCAAATCGATGGTGAACAGCCGGGTCAGCCCCGGACGCTGCACCTTCACCACCACCTCTTCCCCGGTTTTGAGCTTGGCGCGATGCACCTGCCCCAAGCTGGCAGCGGCCAAAGGGGTGGGATCAAAGTAGCTGTAGATTTGGGTTATCGGCCTGCCCAGCTCCTGCTGCACAATTGCCGCCACCTGTTCGTAGCTGAAAGCAGGCACCCGATCCTGCAGCTTGGAGAGCTCCTCGACATATTCCGAGGGGAAGAGATCGGCGCGGGTGGAGAAAAACTGCCCCACTTTAATAAAAGTAGGGCCTAAGTTAAGCAGCGTTTCGCGGATCCAAATGGCTCTGGTCCGGCGGCGCTGGGCCTTTCGCTCGGGCGTGGGTTGTCCCCCATAGCTCCAAGCCTGCTGATCCAGCCAAAGGTAAAACAGCCAGGTGAGCACAAATCGCCAAATGTCCAGCATGCGGCCCTGGCGAGTATAGTTCTCCCGGGCCCAGCGGTAGGCGGTATAGGGCTTGACGGGTTGTGATCCCAAAGAAGTCCGGGATCCCAAAAGGCTCGCGTTCAAGCGTTTCGACTCCGGTACTTCTGCAACTCGGAGCGCAGCTGCGCCACTTCCGCCCGCAAGTCGTCCAGAGTTGCCTGCAAATCTTCTGTCTGGAAAGGCAGCGGCACCCTTTCCTGGGCGGCCATGGATGCTTCTGCCTCAGCCCGGGTCATGACATCCTGGGCAAAGGTTTGCCAGCCCTCCTGCAGCTCGGCCCACACCTTGCCCACTTCCCCGGCAATATCGGTGAGGGTGCTTTCCAAACGCTCGCGCAGAACGTCTGCCACAGCCTTGCCGACAAAAAAAGCCTGCACAACCGGATTCTTCATGCGACCCAAGTGTTAAGAAGCATCACCCAGATTATAACGAATCCTGCTCAAACACAGCGGCGAGCCGACCCACCCGAACAGCAGCGGATCGATCGGCCCGGCGGATTGGGGAGTTCGTCCAGTCCTAGCGGCGGTTGGTGGTCATGTCAGGGATCTTCAGATCGAAGACGCTGATGTTTTGCCGTGCAGCCGGCTTGGGATTGAGCATGCGGGCCATGTTGAGGAAGTTTTCTGGATCCCCGGGTTTGGGAGGACGGGTGAGACGATAGGTGCGCACCACTTCCCGCGTCGAGCGCTTCACGCCGGAGACATCGCGCCAACGAGCTCCATAGCGGGGGGTTACCAGGTTGGCGGGCTTTTCCGACAGGCGACGGCGTTGGTAAGGCACCACATCGTCCCCAAAGGCGGCATTGTACTCTTCGCTATCCACCACAGCGTCGATGAAGCCATCTAGCCCCTTGGTGGCAACGATGATGGAGTACTTGATGCGCTCCTGTTGGCTGTAGGTGGGCCGACCCAAAAAGCGCTGGAAGGTGACCTCGATGAAGCGGTAGTTGTCGTTGGGAACCATGACCAGATCCCGGTACACCTCCGACTTGCCCAGGCCGCGCACAAACTCTTTGACCGAGATTGCCCCGTTGCGCAATTGGGACTCCAGAGCTTTTTGCCGATAACTCTCCAGCATCAGATGCTCGCTGAAGATCTGGCGATAGGCAGCGCGAATGATGTTGTCGATACCTGTCGGGTCGTCAGGACGGTAGACGGGCGGGGTTTCGTCGCTGGGCACAAAGTAGCGAGGCACCCGTTCATTTTGGGTGGTGGGGCGATCGGCAAGCAACGGAAGGGACATAGATGGTGCTCCTAAAAAAACGAGAAAAACTTAAGAAAAACACAGTGGGGCAGGGAAGCTAAGGCTCGGCAGCCAATTCCTGCCGGCTCATCTGGGCGCGGAGAGGGATCAGAGGATCGGCATCTTCCAGGGCCATCTGGAGCGCAGCCTCGACTGAGGGTCGCAGGGACTGTTCACCCTGGAGAGCCAAGTCCGTCAGGGATCCGACGGCGGCATAGCGGACTCCCCAATCGGCATCGGCAAGGCATTGCCGCAACAGGTGCAAGGCTCGCTCTTGATCGGGCAAGGGCCGCTTGGCAGCCACCCGTCCCAGCCCGCGGGTCGCCGCCCGCCGTACACTGGGGGCAAAGTCCGCCACAATGGCTTCTGCCAAAAAGGGGTAGGCATCCCCATGGCCAATGCGAGCCAAAGCCCGCACCGAATAGGCCCGCGCCCCGTAATCGAAACCGTCAATATGGCTCAGCAAGGGCTGCACCGCCGCCTCCCCAAAGCGCAGCACTTCCTCCAGGGCGGCTTCCCCCACTGCAGGGCGATTGAACCCAAAGGCGCGAATTAAGATGGGGATCCCTTCCACTTGGCCTAAAGCGCCCAGCGCCCTCACCACCCGCAGCAAGTCCTCAGGCGACGTGGCCTGCTCCAATTCTGCTGCCAGTTGAGCCACAGCAATGGGAAACGCTTGAGCAGCCGAGGCGGAGGACATAGGCAACGAATAGTCAAAGGTACAGTTGAAGCATCTGAAATGATCTAAATCAAAGGCACTGAGCGCCCCAAAATCCTAAAAGAGCCTCTCCAGTTGCGGAAGGATCGCTGCCGCCACCTGAGCCGGCGGTACCCGCCCCAACTGAAGCGCCACATCGAACAGCCGCTTCAGAGCATTGATGCGCAGGTTGAGCGCTACGTCGGCTGTTGCCAACAGCGGTGCCCCCGCCACCCATCCCGATTCGGCCAGGTCGAACAAAGCGGCCTGTCGCAAGCTGGAGTTGGAGTGGGCCAGGAGCGCCACTAGGATTTGGGTCAGCTCCTCGGCTTGCGTAAAGCGGTAGAGCACCCAAGCCGCTGCCGAACGCACCCGCTCAGAGGGATGGTTCAAAAAGGGCCGGATCGCTGCCTCAGCCTCGGTGGCCTGAAGCTGACCCAAGGCCTCGATAAGGGCTTCCCAGGGCTGCTCCTGCTCGCGGGACTGCAACAGTGCCAGCAAGGGATCCACCGCTCGCTTGTCCCCCAATTGAGCCAAGGCATAGGCAGCCTCTTCCCGCACATGAAAGTCGGTACAAGTGAGCGCCTCGATCAAACCGGGCACGGCCCGCGCATCCCCAATTTGCCCCAGGGCCTTAGCGGCATTGCGGCGCAGAGGATAGCCCCCCAAGGCAGTGCGATCCCGCTCATCCTGCAACGCCAAAAGCAGCGGCTCTACCCCCCTTGGATCCCGAACTGTGCCCAGGTACCAGGCAGCATAGTAGCGATCTTGCAAGTCATCCCCCTGCAGCCGGGCTATCGCCTGCTCCCAAGTGAGCTGCTGCGGCAGCACCGCCGTGTTGGATGCCATACGAACCGTTGCAGAGCTGTTCATGACACCTGGGCAACCTTGCCGGTAACTTCAGTCGGCCGTCGGGCCTCCCTCACTCAGCAGCGCCGTTGCCCTGAGCGGGAGAGGCATTGGCTCCCGACAAGGCAGTGACCTGCACGATTTTGCCACCCATCCGCAGAATGCGCTGCATCTCGGCAGACAACCGACTGTAGGGAACGGTGGTGCTCAGGGTGCTGCGGCGAACTTTGGCAGAGGTGGCCAGAGCATCGGGCGGGTTGAGCAGACCGGTGTACTCAACTCGGTAAACCCGGCTGCCGGCTTCTGTCAGGGCTTCAGGGCTGGTGGTGCTTTGACCAAACATCGCTTTCCCCAATTATTATCAGATTTCGTTTAGAGGACTGTCAGGGGCAACCAAGCGCCGGATAAGCTGTACCGGCTACTTTCGCGGGCCAGCCGCGTTGCCACCAGGCAATGTCTAGAACCCAGAGGTTAACTCCCCCAGACTAGAGAGCAGGCGACTAACCCAACTGGCTCAAAGGGAGCCGAAGCGCTAAGCCAACCTAGAAACAGGTGGAATAGACCTCTCTGGAGCCGCCGCCTGCTCTGGAGAGATACACACTTGGAAGACGAAGAAAGAGATCGTCCCCTCCCAACAAGCGGGGATCTTTGCCCTGGGATCCCTTAGCTGAGGGCGTTGATGGCGTAATCGAAGTAGATGGCAGCTTCGTTGGCCGCTTGACCGCTCAGCATGCCCAGAGCGCGGCTCTTCATGTACTGCAGAGCCACGATGTACCAGCTCGGAGAGAGGTTAAAGGAGCGGTTCACTTCCCGCAGCCCGGCTACCAAGTATTCATCGAGGGGGCCGGTGCCACCCGCAACCAGGGAATAGGTGATGAAGCGGAGGTAGTAGCCGATGTCGCGGGCACACTTGGCCTGAAACACATCGCCGTGGCCCATTTCACCCGGCTGGGTCAAGTAAGGGAACCTCTTGAACACTTCCTGCACCGCTTCCCGCACCAGGGTTTGCTGATTGTTGGTTAGGACACGGGCCGCTTCCAGAGAAGCAGCAGCACGCTGGTAACGACCATTCACGGCCTGCAGCTCGCTGGCATTCAGAAAACGCCCTTGATTGTCAGCGGCAGCAATCGCTTCAGTGATGACGGTTTTCACCTTGCAACTCCTAAATTCATCAATTGTGTTGTTAACGAACATTCTGTAGGAAAGGCGGACTGGATCTCCACCTGCCTATCAGAAATGAAGGGATCTAACCGATCTAAAAAGGGACGACTAAGCCAGCTTCGACCCAAAGCTCAAACGATGGCGGCAGCAGCCTTATCGAAGTAGCTGGCCACTTCGCTTTGCAGCGCCGAGCAGTCGCCAGGGGTGATGCCTTTCGGATCCATGATCTTGGCCAGCGCTTCTTTCTTCATGGCAGCAATGCCGTTGGCCACAGAAGTGGTGGGCACCCCCAGAGCAATGTAGGTTTCCCGCAGGCCGTTCAGGCAGCGATCTTCCAGCACAGAGCTATCCCCGGCCAAAGTGGCATAGGTGATGTAGCGCAAGATGATCTCCATGTCCCGTAGGCAGGCGGCCATGCGGCGGTTGGTGTAGGCATTGCCGCCGGGAGCGATCAGATCTGGCTCTTGAGCAAACAAAGAGCGAGCTGCATTGGTTACGATTTGGGCGGCATTGCTGGTCATGCGGTTGACAGCATCTAGGCGCTTGTTGCCCTCTGCCACCAAAGCCGCCAAACGGTCAAAGTCTTGGTCACTTAAAAAGGCACCGCGTGCATCTGCCTGAGCGATCACCCGGGTAAAAGCATCTTGCATGATGGATCTCCTTCTGGTCTTTCCAAAAAGTGGTGAGCGACTGGCTGAACCTCCCAAAAGCCGAATCCCAAGCTTTTTTGCGGGATCCTCTTTGACCCCCAAAAATCAAGGATTCCGTGGCAGCAGACCCCCCACCGAACCCCCCAATTTTTAGATAGGTCAAGAACCTCTGCGACTTTCAGACAGCCGAGCATCCAGCCTAATTTTATATCGCGGGAGGGATGAGTGTTTTGTGAAGATTTACAAACCCATCGATACCAAAATGTCTGCTTAGCCTGGGATCCCTGGACTATGGGGCGCAGCAGGGGGGAAATGGGTCTGCGGGCTGGCTCACAAAATGTAAACATTTGTTTTGAGATGGAAGCAGTCTGAGTGGGCACCTTCCTGAACAGAAGTTAACACTCTGGAGGGGTCACCTCTTGCAGAGCCGCTTTGAGGGCTCGACAAAAGTGGGCTATTTGCTGCAGTCCCTCTTCAGGCGTGGGGGCTTTCGCCAGCCGTTGCACAAATGCGCTGCCCACAATCGCCGCATCTGCTCCCCAGAGAGCGATCTGGCGGGCCTGGTCGGGAGTGGAGATGCCGAAGCCCACCCCAATCGGCAGGGGGGTTTGTTGGCGCAGTTGCTGCAGCAAAGCCGGGATCCGCTTTTCCAGGGTGGCCCGTTCGCCGGTAACGCCGGTGGTGCTGACCAAGTAGACAAAGCCACTGGACTGCTGGGCAATGCGGCGCATGCGCTCCGGGGGGCTGGTGGGGGCCACCAGCAGGATGAGGTCGATCTCTTCGGCCTGGGCTGCTTGTCGCAGGGATCCCGCCTCTTCCAGAGGCAGATCGGGGACGACCAAGCCGGCACAGCCGGCCTGCCGCAGTTGATGCAGAAAGTTGGGGATGCCGAGCTGGTGGATGGGGTTGTAGTAGGTGAACAGGATCAGGGGGGCCTGCAGCGAGAGACAGCGCAAGCCTTGTAGAATGGCGCCCAAAGTGACTCCCCGACTGAGGGCGCGGGTGGCTGCTGCTTGGATCACCGGCCCATCCGCCAAGGGATCCGAGTAGGGTACCCCCAGCTCGATAAGATCGGCGCCGCTCTGATCCAGAACCTGCAAAGCCTCAAAGGTGGTTTCCAAGTTGGGATCCCCAGCGGTGAGGTAGGGGATGAGGGCTTTTTCACCACGGCTGCGCAGCGCCTGAAAGCAGGCTGTGATCCGAGTGGGCATGGGATCCATTCGATTCTGAGGAGATTGAGAGCATCCCCCACTGTAGCGTCTGCCGGGATCCCTAGGGGAGAGGCACAAAATCGTAGCCGGTACCGGAGCGGTTGCCGGGCTCAACCCGCACCAGCACGTTGGGAGCGTTGCGGTCGCCGGAGGGCAAGAAGCGCACTTCTCCGGAAGCGCCGTCCTGGAGGAGGAAGTTGGGATCCTGCAAACGGGCCAGCACAGCGTTGCGGCTGGTGGCTCCTTGGCTGAAAGCTTGCAAGAAAACCCGGGTGGCGTCGTAGGCCAGAGCGGTGCGCCAGCTCACCTGCCCTCCCCAGAGCTGGGCTGCCTTCTGGGCAAACTCGCGGTTGCGAGGCACCTGAGGATGCCAGGGTACCGCCACCACCAAGCCTTCTACCGCTGCTCCCCCGTCTTGCAACGTGGCGAGGCTGAAGAGCACATCGCCGCCCAGAAGAGCAAGGGGCTTACCAGCTACAGCGTTCTCGCGGGCTACGGCCAGCGCTTTTTCGGCTACGGAAGCCGTGGGAGCTAAAAAAGCTACCTGGGCTCCTTGGCCGACGGCCCTTTGCAGGCTGGCCTGGGGGTTGAAGTCCGACGCCGATAAGTCGAACTCCGCCAGCACGATGCCCCCTTCGCTGGTCAGGGTGGAGGCAAAGGCATCGCGCAAGCTGGAGCTGTAGGCGCTGTTGGGGTTGTAGAAGATGGCCACCCTTTGCAACCGCAACGTGTTGAGAGCATAACGGGCCAGTTGCGTGCCGGCCACTTGATCGGAGGGCACGGTGCGAAAAATGGCATCCCCCAGCATGCTGATGCGGGTGCTGGTGGAGGTGGAGGAGATCATGGCCAAGCCGGCAGGCTGATAAACCTCGGCTGCAGCCAGGGTGGCATCGCTGGTGTTATGGCCAATCACCCCCAAGATCTCAGGCTGCGCCACCAGGGCTTTGGCCACCGCTGCTGCTCGCTCAGGGTTATCGCCATCGTCGGCAATCACTACCCGCAGCAGCCGTCCTCCGATTCCCCCCTGTTGGAAAAGCTCCTCCTGAGCTTGCGCCACCCCGCGCAGGGTCTCTTTGGCGCGGTTGGGGTTGCTGGAGATGGGCACCACCACCGCCAGGCTCAAGGGACTGCCCTGCTGCTGGGCACGGGCATTGTTCAAGAAAATGCGAGCTTCCGGGTCGTTGCGGTTGCTTTGCAGCCCCATCTCCAACACCGGGATGGCTGCGCTGAGGTTACCTTGGCGCAACAGCTCTGCAGCGGCAACGGCAGCGGGACTGCTATCGGCAAACAAGGTGCGCTCGCCGCTGGTCAGGAGCAGATCTTGTGCTCCACCCCCCAACCCTGGCAGCGATACTGGCGGTAGAGAAATGCCTTCCGGCCAGCGAACATAGCCCGCCTGCCAAGCGCGATGACCGCCCCAGAGTAGCAATAGCCCCAAGGCAATGTAGACAATGGGTGGTGGAGACTTGGCAACCATATATCTCATGTTATAGAGAGAGAAAACGCTAGCTTTTGGCCAGCAAAGACACTGCTTGTATCCTCAGGAATCCTCAAAAGTCATCTTTCCAAGGATCTCTAAGGATCTCCGACTATGCATCAGCATGAGTGCGGGAGTATGTCACGGATCGGGACGGTAGGAAGGGCTGTTGCGGTATTGGCGCTCTAGCTGCTCCACAATGGAAATGGGAACGGATGAGGTCTCGGAGGGCTCTTCTGGCGAGGTGCCGATCTGCGTCTCGGTCTCCACATTGAACTGCCGAGATGTTGCCCAAACCACTGCTGCAATCAGCAAAAGGACGATAGCGGCACCGTAAAGAAAGGCGACGATGGCCATCGGGTCAATGGTTTAGCTTTCCCCTTCCATGATAAAGGCTGTCGAGAATTACCCACTTCAGGATCCCTTAGAGCAAGCCCTATGGGACTGGCACCGAGGAGAGGCCAAGGGATCCCTGCTCTTGCATGCCTACGGCCTGGAGGGGATCCCGTTGGCGGAAGAGCCCCAGGTGGTCTCCCCAGAGGTGTTCTTCACCCAGGAGCTGCCGGAGGTGGAGGCCATGGCTTTGGATCTATGCCGCGGTCGGGTGCTGGACATCGGCGCCGGCACGGGCCGCCACAGCCTGCTGCTGCAGGAGGAAGGATTGGCCGTGGCTGCCTTGGATCGCTCCCCTGTGGCTTTGCAGATTATGGCAGAGCGGGGGGTGTGTTGCCGCATTGCCGCCGATCTTTTCCACTGGGCGGGGCCAGGAGAGCCCTTCGATACCCTACTCCTGCTGATGAACGGCGTCGGCTTGGCGGGATCCCTGTCGGGCTTGGAGCGTTTTTTGCGCCTGGCTCGCCACTGGGTTCAGCCCACTGGCCAGTTGCTCCTGGATTCCACCGATTTGAGCGATGCCAGCGACCTCGCAGATCTGCGGAATCTGCCGGCAGAAGAGGGAGGGCGTTTAGAAAACTTGGAAGATCCCTCTGGCAAGCTGGCCGCTCCTGCCCACCTCGAAGCAGGTGGCTCAGAAGATTGGCAGGAAGGGAGCGAGGCAAAAGCCAAGGTAGTGAACTTTGTAGCCGAGTACAACGGCCAGCGGGGGGATCCCTTTCCCTGGCTATTTGTAGATCCGGAAACCCTGCTGCAGTGTGCCCACGCCAACGGCTGGCAGGGGCAGATTGTCTATCAAGAGCCGGAGGGGGCTTTTCTGGCACGCCTCACCCCCTTCTGAAGGACTCGCTAGTGGGAAAGGATCTGGGATAAAAACAGGCGGGAGCGCTCTTCTTTCGGATTGCTGAAAAACTCTTGGGGGGTGTTTTCCTCCACGATCTTGCCGCGGTCGAAGAAGATAATCCGATCCGCCACCTCGCGGGCAAAGCCCATCTCGTGGGTTACACACACCATGGTCATCCCCGAGCGGGCCAACTCCCGCATCACGTCCAGCACCTCCTTGATCATCTCTGGATCCAAGGCCGAGGTGGGCTCATCGAAGAGCATCACCGCCGGATTCATGGCCAAGGCGCGGGCAATCGCCACCCGCTGCTGCTGCCCCCCCGAAAGTTGCCCCGGGTATTTTTCTGCTTGCTCGGCGATCCCCACGCGGCTTAGCAGTTCCATAGCCCGCTCTATCGCCTCACTTTTTTTCATCTTTTTCACGTGGATTGGGCCAAGGGTTACATTTTGCAAAACCGTGAGATGGGGAAACAGGTTGAACTGTTGAAAAACCATGCCCACCTCGCGGCGAATGGCATCGATGTTGCGCAGGTCGCTGGTTAGCTCAATGCCATCTACCACAATGCGCCCTCTCTGGTGTTCTTCTAAGCGGTTCAACGTGCGAATAAACGTTGACTTGCCCGAACCTGAAGGCCCACAGACCACCACCACCTCTCCGCGGCGGATGCGGGTGGTAATGCCCTTGAGGACGTGGAAATCGCCGTACCATTTGTGAACATCTTCGCATTGGATAATGTCAGCGCTGGCTGCACTTTGCGGAGAGAGTGAAGACCTTATGTGCGGGGATCCTTGCATGGGTGGGTGACTCCCTAAGTTTCACCAAAGCAGGCATGGGTACCATGGCAGAACTGGCCGAGCCACAACCGTAGCCTCTGCAACATTTCCATACGCCCTGACATGTAAGGCTTTGAGAAAATCGTAGGCGCCTATGGCAAACCATTCTATGGGGTGTGGGGTGTGGCAGGAGTGTAACCCGATGGCACGGTATCTCGGTTGAAGTGCCGTGTATGAACGACTGTTGACGACGAAGATCTTGAGGATTGACATGGGGTAATTTTATGAACTGGATAAAGCATTTGAACGGATTGGCTCCCTTGGCCGGGGCACTGGCGTTGTCTATGGGCCTGCAGTCCCTTCCCGCTTGGGCGCAGCTGGGGCCGCTCACCGACCGCATCAAGGCTCGGGGCGAGTTGATCTGTGGGGTAAACAACCAACTGCCCGGATTCGGCAACCTGGATGACCAAGGCAAGTATGTGGGTTTTGATATCGACATCTGCCGGGCGGTAGCTGCCGCTCTCTTTGGAGATCCGGACAAGGTTCGATACGTCTACCTGACGGCGGCCAATCGCCAGTCTGCGATTCAGTCGGGCGAGGTCGATATGATTAGCCGCAACACCACCTGGACCCTCACCCGGGATCGCGAGTGGGCGGTGACCTTCGGCCCCACCACCTACTACGACGGCCAAGGATTTATGGTGCGGAAGTCGCTGGGGGTGGAAAAGCTGGAAGACCTGAACGGGGCCACCATCTGTGTGATTGCCGGCACCACCACCGAGCTGAACTTGGCGGATACCTTCCGCGCCCGTGGCATTGCCTTTACGCCAGTAACCTTCGACGGCGATGATTCCTCTTTCAACGCCTACGAAGAGGGCCGTTGCGATGCCATCACCAGCGACCAAAGCGCCCTCATCTCCCGCCGGGCCAGCTTGGCTTCTCCCGACGACCACGTGATCTTGCCGGAGATCATTTCCAAAGAGCCCTTGGGGCCGCTGGTTCCCCACGGAGATGAGAGTTTCTCCGACATTATGAACTGGACGGTCTACGCCCTCTTCTATGCAGAAGAAAAGGGGATCACCAGCGCCAATGTGGACGAGTTCCTCAAGTCCGAGGATCCCGACATTCGCCGCTTCTTGGGCCAGGAAGGCAACCTGGGAGAGCTGCTGGGCCTGAAGCCGGATTGGGTGGTCAATGTCATCAAGGCGGTGGGCAACTACGGCGAGATCTTCAACCGCCACCTGACCCCCTTGGGCGTGCCGCGGGGCTTGAACCAGCCCTACACCAAAGGCGGGATCCAGTACGCGCCGCCTTTCCGCTAATCGCAAATCCGGGAGCTGTCGCCCCCCCTGGGACAGGGATCCCGGTTGGTCAGTACCGGCCAGGGATCCCTTGTTTCCTGTCATACTTTGGATTGTTGCCTGCGCCCCATGACTGCACTGTCTGACCAGCCCCACCTTCGCCCCCCCTGGTGGCGGGATGAGCGTATCCTGAAGCTCTTGCTGCAGGTGGCCTTTGTCGTGGCCGTGCTGCTGGTGTTCGGGATCCTTGCTCAGAACCTCCTCGCCAGCCTGCGTCGCCTGGGCATCAGCTTGGGCTTTCGCTTTCTGGGCAACTCTGCCAACTTCGGCATCACCGAAGGGCTTATCCCCTACGACCCTTCCGAGAGCTACCTGAAGGCGCTGGTGGTGGGAGCGGTGAACACCCTCTGGCTGTCGGCAGTCAGCATTGTGTTGGCGACGGCGATGGGCTTTGTCCTGGGGATGGCTCGCCTCTCCAGCAACTGGCTGGCCCGCCAGCTGGCCACCGTTGTTACCGAGATCTTTCGCAATGTCCCGGTGCTGCTGATCGTGATCTTCTGGTACCAGGGGGTGATCCTCACCCTGCCGGGGGTGCGCAACAGTCTCTCCATCGGCGGGCTTGTCTTTATCAACCAGCGGGGAGTGAAGCTGCCCGGGTTGGATCCCAGCGGCTGGCTGGTTCCCGCGCTGGCCATTGTAATCGCGGCTGGGTGGGGGATCCGCAAGCTGCTCCTAGTCTGCCGACCCGAGCTGGGATCCCGGCAGCGGAACCTGTGGGTGGCTGCGGGGGTGGCGCTGCTGGCGGTGGCCTGTTGGGTGATCTTCCCGGAGCCGCCGGTGCGGCTGGATGTCCCGGTACTGGAGCGCTTTAACTTCCGGGGTGGGATCCAGCTTTCGGCGGAGTTTACCGCCATGATGCTGGGCTTGGTGACCTACACCGGCTGCTACATTGCCGAAGTGGTGCGGGGATCCTTTTTGGCGGTGCCGCGGGGGCAGTGGGAGGCGGCCCGGGCCGTCGGCCTGTCGGAGCTGGAAACCTTTCGCTTGGTGATTGTGCCCCAGGCCCTGCGGATCATGATCCCCTCGTTGAACACTCAGTATCTCACCCTGATCAAAAACTCCAGCTTGGCCATTGCCGTTGGCTTTTCCGATCTGTTCAACATCAGCAGCACCATCATCAATCAGTCGGGACGCTCGGTGGAGATGTTCGCCATCCTCATGGCCACCTACCTGACCTTTAACCTGGTGGTTTCCTACGGCATGAACTGGCTCAATGCCCGCGTCAAATTGGTGGAGCGCTAACCCATGCCCAGCAGTCTCTCCTCTCCCCTTGTAGAAGAAAAGGTACTCCCCCCCAGGGAGAAACAAAGTCCTCTGGCTTGGGTGCGCCGCAACCTGTTCGACTCCTGGCTGAGCACCTTGCTCACCTTGGTCTCTGCCTTGGTGTTGGCCTGGGCAATTTCCCTGTTCTGGAACTGGGCGTTCACCCAAGCCCGCTGGGAGGTGATCCCGGCCAACCTGAAAATCTTTGCCAGCGGCACCTACCCCAGCAGCCAACTGTGGCGGGTGTGGGCGGTGTTGGGAATTGTGCTGGCCACCTTGGGGGTAGCGGGGGGGGCTTGGGGCGGTGTGCTGCTGCACTACCTCATTCTCTTGGGAGCTGCTATGGGCTTAGCCGCGTTCCTGCCTTTGGGAACCCAGTCGCAGGGGTGGCTGGCGGTTTGCTCTGGAGCGACTTTTGCCGCTATTGCCCTCAGTCGGGGACGGGAATCCTGGCGGCTGGCTTCCATCTGGGTTTGGGCCTTGATCTTGCCCCTCTGTCTGCAGCTGCTGCTGGGCGACCTGGGCCCCCCTTGGCCGGCAGTGCGGGCTGAGCAACTGTCTGGACTGCTGCTGACCTTGATCTTGGCGGCAGCCGCCATGATCATCGGCTTCCCCATTGGGGTGTTGCTGGCGTTGGGCCGGGCCAATCGGGCGTTGCCGGTAATCCGGATCTTCTGCACGCTGGTGATCGAGCTGGTGCGGGGGGTGCCTCTGACCACCATTCTGTTTGCCGCCTGGCTGTTGGTGCCCTTCTTTCTGGGGGGGATCAGCGTCAACCTGATCATCAGGGCGGAGGTGGCCTTCATCTTGTTTACAGCCGTGTACGTGGCCGAGGACGTGCGGGGCGGCCTGCAGTCAATCCCGCTGGGCCAGCTAGAAGCGGCACGGGCGCTGGGCTTGAACCCCTTTCAAGTGACGGCTCTGGTGATTTTGCCCCAGGCACTGCGGGCAGCCGTTCCGGCGCTGGTGAACGAGTTCCTCACCCTCTTCAAAGACACGTCGCTGGTGTTCATTGTCGGCCTCATCGACCTGCTGCAGGCGGGGCGGGTGGTGTTCACTAACCCCAACTGGCTGGGCACCCAGCGGGAAGTGCTGTTTTTTATCGGCCTGATCTACTTTATCTGCTGCTTTGCCATGGCTTACGCCGCCCAGCAGGTGGAAAAGGCGCTGGGCTTGGGCAAGCGCTAGAAATTGCAACCGCTCCCCTTCCCAGTTTCATCTGCTCAGGCCCCGGGATCCCCTTAACAGGCCAGGGCTACATCCCCCTATAGCGGCTCGACAAGTGCTTTTCCCTGGAGAGGGGGCAGCGCTAAGATAGCGGGGAACGTTTCGTTACACCTTGGCCCATGACCCTTGCCTCTGAGACCGAGTCCCCGGAGCAAGCCGCGGCGGCCCCTGAGCCTGGTCGGGTGCGGGATCCGGAGTTTCCCTACGAGGTCGAGATGACCTTGATGGAGCACTTGGAAGAGCTGCGCAGCCGCCTGTTGGCCAGCGTGATCGCGGTGGTGATCTGCATCATCGCTTGCTTTGCCGTGGTGAACCGCATTGTCGCCCTGCTGGAGGTGCCCGCTCGGGGGGTTACCTTTTTGCAACTGGCGCCGGGGGAGTATTTTTTCGTTTCTGTGAAGGTGGCGGCCTACTCGGGGCTATTGCTGGCCACACCCTTTTTGCTCTACCAAATTGCCCGCTTCGTCTTGCCGGGGCTGAGCGTGAAGGAGCGCAAGCTGCTGGGGCCGGTGGTGCTGGGATCCAGCCTTCTCTTTGTGGCCGGCTTGGTCTTTGCCTACTATCTCCTCATTCCGGCGGCGCTTAACTTTTTCATCCGCTACGGCGAAGGGGTGGTGGATCAGGCTTGGTCCATCGACCGCTACTTCGAGTTTGTGCTGCTGCTGCTGTTCAGCACCGGCCTGGCCTTTCAGGTGCCGATTTTGCAGGCGCTGCTGGGGGCGCTGGGGCTGGTGACTGCCGAGCAGATGTTCAAGGGCTGGCGCTACGTGGTTCTGGGCGCGGTGGTGGCGGGGGCCATTCTCACCCCTTCGACGGATCCCCTCACCCAGAGCCTTTTGGCCGGGGCTGTGACGTTTCTATATTTGTTTGGCATTCTGCTGGTGAAGCTCCTTGGCAAATGAGCCGAAGCTGCATGCGCTGATCTTGGCGGCTGGGTTTTCCACGCGGATGGGAGAGCCGAAAGCCTTTCTGCCCTGGAAAGACGGGCAAACCCTGCTCTCTTACCAGATTTTTCAGTGGCGACAGGCGGGGTTTCAACCCTGGGTGGTGCTGGGATCCCAGCATCTGGCGGCAGCCCAACCCCACTTGGCAGGGGCAGAGGTGCTGGTCAATCCGGCTCCTGAGCTGGGCAAGACCCACTCCATTCGGGTAGGGGTGGAAGGGATCCCTGCCGATTTTCAGGTGCTGGCCATTTCGGCGGTGGATCAGCCCCGCCCGGCGTGGATCTACCACAGCTTGCTGGAGTACCATCTGCGCCATCGCGCTTGGGTTACTGTGCCGGTGCATCGAGGGCGACGGGGGCACCCTACCCTGATCGACAGGCGCTTGCGGGAAAAGCTGTTGGATCTCCGAGAAGAAACCCTGGGCCTGCGCCGGTTGTTGCAGGATCTGGGCAGGCGGGTACAGGAGGTGGAGCTCTACACTCCTGAGATCTTCCTGGACTGCAATACCCCTGCCGATATGGAGGCCGCTGCTGCCGGTTGCGACAGCGTTGCCCAGGAGTAAGGGGATCCCCTTCAGCACTTGTCCTGCGACCGGTCGCCTCAGCGGTACCGAGCACTTCGGCGTTGCCCAGCAAGATGTTCTTCCCATTGCTCGTATGAGAAAGGGCCTTTATCCTGCCAGCACCTACGATCCTGCCTGCCCGGTCGGCAGCTACTGGGACAGCACGATAGCAGATCCCGGTTGGCGGCATCCGGCACCTTTGCAAGCGCAGGTGGGCGCGGAGGTGGTCATTGTGGGGGGAGGATTGACGGGGCTATCGACGGCCTTGCACCTGGCCCGCGACCACGGCATCCATGCTTGTCTGCTGGAGGCGGGATCCCTGGGTTGGGGGGCCTCGGGACGCAATGGCGGCTTTTGCGGGGTGGGGTCGAGCCACCTTACCCACACCCAGATGGTGCGGCGGGTGGGCCTGGCAGAGACAGAGCGCTACTACCGGGATCAATGGCAGGCAGTGGAAACCGTTCAGGAGCTGGCGGCCAGCGAGGGCTTCTCCCTAGAGGCTCAGGGACAGGGCTGCTATGCAGTGGCCCATCGTCCACAGGCATGGTCGGAATTGGAGGCCGAGTACCAGATCTGTACTCAGGTGGCGGGCTACCCGGCCCAGCTCCTCAACCCCAAAGAGCTGCGGGAACGCGGCTTCAACAGCCAAGAGAACCACGGCGCTTTGCACATCGGGGTGGGGTTTGGCCTCAACCCCCTCAAGCTCACCCAAGGACTGGCCCAAGCGGCCCACCGGTGGGGGGCGAAGCTGTACAGCGGCAGTCCGGTCACGGCCTGGGAAAAGGTGGGATCCCAACACATCTGTCACACGCTGGGAGGAACGGTGCGCGCTCGGCACTTGGTCATTGCCACCAATGGCTACACCCCAGAGGCCCTGTATCCCCAACTGGCGGGATCCCTGCTGCCGGCACTGTCCAACATCCTGGTCACCCGACCTCTGACGCCTCAGGAGCAGAAAGCGCAAGGGTGGTGGGATCCGACGCCGCTCTACGACATGCGGCGGCTGCTGTTCTATTACCGTCTGCTGCCGGATGGGCGCCTGCTGTTTGGGGGACGGGGTGGCACCCGCGATACCCCGACGGAGCGACAGCAGTTGCGCACTTGGATGACTCGACAGCTCTATCGTCTTTTCCCTGCTTGGGAAGGGGTGGAGATCGAGTACGCCTGGAATGGACTGGTCTGCCTTTCTCGGCAGTTTCACCCCCATATTGGCCCTTCGCCGGCGGATCCCAGCCTGTGGTACGGCTTGGCCTATCACGGCAGCGGTGTGGCCACAGCAGTGTGGGCGGGCAAAATGCTGGCCCAGGAGATTGCCGGGATCCCTTCCCAGATGAGCGCTCTGTTTCGCCAGCCGCCCCGCTCTTTCCCTTTGCCCTGGCTACGGCTTCACTACCTGCGGCTGGGGTATCTTTGGTGGCAGTTGACGGATGGATAGCCTCTCCAAGTGTGCGGGGGATCCCTCTGTTCGGCGGAGAAGTCCTGCCCTAGTCTGGTCGTAGTTGGGTGGAAACCATCGCTTGTTGTTGCTCCCGAGGTATCCAGTGCTGCTCACGTCTTGCCATCGGCCCAGTCCAGATCCGTCTCCTCTCCAAACCCAATCGGCAACCTGTCGCCGCCAACGGCTCTCGCAAGCGGGGCAGCGGCTGGGGTTTGCTCTGCTGCTCAGCCTACCCACCATGTTTTGGCCTTGGCCCCCCGGATTTGCCCAGATTGCCGGATCCCTTCTCAGCCCCTTGGTGGCCGCTTGGATCCGTTCGGAGGTTCAGAGGGTCGATAACCTGCAGGTACAGATTGCCGGCTCCGACGCCCAGATTTTGAACGGGCAGATCCCTCAGGCCCAGGTGTCGGGAGACAACCTCAGCTATCAAGGCTTTCAGGTCAGCCATCTGCGGCTGCGGGGCCAGGATATTCGCCTCAATGTGGGCGAAGCCATCCAGGGACGGAGCCCGCTGCGGCTATTGGCCCCTGTGCCGGTGCAGGTGAGTTTACGCCTCACCGAGGAAGACCTGAACCGCACCCTTCAGGCTCCCCTCATCCAAGCCCAACTGGCCCAGGCCCAGGTGCAGTTGCCCGTTGGGGGCCAAGTGGTGCCCTTTCTCATCCGCCAGCCTCAGGTCACGCTGGAACAGGGTCGGCTGCGCATCCAGGCTAACCTGACCACTCCGGAAGGGGTGGAAGCGCCGGTGACGGTGCTGACCGGCCTAGAAGCCCAAGGCCCCAACCGGTTGCGGCTGGTCAATCCCCTCTGGGTGAGCGAAGGCCAAGAGATCCCCATCCCCGGCCTGGCCGATTTCCCCATTCAGTTGGATCCCGGCGTGCGCATTGACCGCCTGGAGGTGCAGCCCGGCCAAATCCTCTACGAGGGGATGTTGGTCATCTACCCGGAAGCGGCGGCAGTGCCACAGGGGTAGGCCGGCGTTTCATGGCTTGCATTTGGTCCGGACAGTGCCGGCTCCGCTGCGGCCAAGGCTGTGATCGGGATCAGACCTGGGGAGCCGGCCTTTGGGGGAAGATCCCTCTAGCAACCGGAGGGAAAGGGATCTTGCTGGCCGTTTGCGTTGGTGCCCCGTCGGGAACCGCACCGTCCACAAGACGAGAGCGGCATCGACTCCCTTCGGTAGCCGGGCAGGAGTGGTGTATTGAGGTGAAGCCATGATCCAGGAATCCCAGAGGCAGCCATCCAACTGCAAACTCAAACCCTTAATCTGCTGGGCGCTGCCCCTGATCTTGTCGGTCGTTTTTTTGGGGGGATGTGCTGGCGACCCAGTTTCCACGGTGCCTCTGGACGGCACGGCTGCCGGCACGCGGACGGCCACTCCCGAAGGCCGATCCTTTTCCGATATTCAGCCTGGTCGGGAGCCCCGTCTGAAACACCTTTGGGCCAGTTTTGTCATCACTGCTGAGCAACTGCAATCCGCCCGCGAGGCTCCCGTTTCGCTCCATCCGCAGGCCATTCTCCCCTGCACCGACTGCGAGAGCCTCCGATGGCAGCCGGGATCCCCACCCCCCACTGCTTCCCCCGCTCCAGGCACCTACCGATCTGACCAGCTCACCTTCTCCTTCCGGGTTGAGCCCAATGAGACGTCCACCCGCCTCAGGGGTAGCTTTCACCTGGATACCACCACGCCTCTGATCCACCCCGGCGCAGGGGTGCGCTTGGTAATCCAACGGGCTTTCTGGGGGGAAGACCCGCTGGAACCGCTGCCACCTCCCCAGGACTTTCACCCTCAGCAGATCATCCGAGGCCAGTTCCAGGAGCGCAGTTGGATCCTCCCTTTCTCCCTGCCGCATCCCCCTGCCGGTGAGGTCTTGCCGCCGCTGCGGCTGGAGGTTGTTCTCACCTCGCCAATCCCACCCGATTCCGCCCCCTTTCTGCGGGGTAGGCCGCTGCCGCCACCTCCGGGTCGGCTGTATCACGGGGTCGCTTGGCCGGGCATTCCCACTTGGGATCAGCTCTTGTCCTACCGCCAGGCCATCGGTCAACCCCCCGCCTGGGCAGCCGTGGATCACCTCTGGGATCCCCGCCAGGACTTTCCACAGCAGTTGGCCAGTCGCCTGCGGGAAAGCGGCTCAGTCCCCTACCTGCGCCTGCGGCTAGATCCAGCCCAACTTTCTGCCTTGGCCAATGGGGATCACGATGAGACCTTGCGCTCTTGGGCCCGCGGGATCCAGCGCTTTGCCACCCCCATCATCCTGGCCGTCGTCGTTGGCGACGGGGATCCCGAACGCGCTCGCGGTAGCGGTGGGGAGCCCTTTGGTGGGACGGAGTCCTCGCTGCAACAACGGGCCTACCAACACCTGATGCAAACCCTGCGCTCTGTTCGCGTTAGCGGGACGGAGTCCTCGGCCAATTTGCTCTGGGTGGTGGAGCTGGACGGAGAAGATGCAGAGGCCGTGTCCGCCTGGGCTAACTTCCCTGGGATGGACTGGCTGAGCCTACAGGTAACGGGGGATCCCGCCGCTTTTGAACCGCTGTACCGCCGCCTTGAGGCCCTCAACCCGGAAGTGCCTGTGGTGATCCGCGGGCCGGCTCCGGGCTCAGCAACCTCTCAACCGCTGCTGGAAGGTCTGGAGGCGCAGCGCTGGCCTCAGGTGATCGGCTGGAGCTGGACTTTAAGCCCGGACGGGATCCCTCCTGCAGCCGCACAAGATTGGCGGCAGCATCTGCAACAGGGGGATCCCCAGATATGGCTGGGGGAAATGCGGGTGCAGCCCCCGCCCAGCCCCCTTCCCTCGCCCAAGCCTTGAGAAAGGACGACCTGTCTGGAAAAACCTCCCGGAAAAGTCGATAATAAGCCAGCCGTTTTACCTTTCCTTCAGGAATTGTGGCCCTGATCCCCTCATCACCTCCCCTGTCCCGCTTCGCCCAGGCCATCCAGCGGGGGGAATTTCTGCTCACCGCCGAGATCACCCCCCCCAAGGGATCCGACACCAGCACCCTGCTGTCTTTGGCCCAGCAGCTCAAGGGGCGGGTGCATGCCATCAACATTACGGACTCCAACCGAGCCATGGCCCGCATGAGCCCGTTGGCAGCTTCGCTGCTGTTGCATCAGGCAGGCGTTGAACCGATCCTGCAGTTGGCCTGTCGGGATCGCAACCGCCTGGCCCTCCAGGGGGATCTGTTGGGGGCCTCAGCTCTCGGCCTGCGCAATGTGTTGGCCCTCACCGGGGATCCCATCCACATCGGCGATTGCCCCGATGCCCGCCCCGTATTCGATCTGGAGTCGGTGCGCTTGCTGCAGCTTATCCAACGGCTGAACAATGGCCTCGATTGCAATGGCAAACCTCTCCCGGATGGGGGCACGCATCTGTTGGCAGGGGCAGCGGTAGAACCCCAATCGGGCAGCTTTTCCGGCCTGGAGCGGCGCTTCCACCGCAAGCTGGAAAACGGAGCCCAATTTTTCCAAAGCCAGATGGTCACCGACTTTGAGCAACTGGAGCGCTTCATGGATAAGTTGGGCCGTCCCGCCGGCAAGCCCATTTTGGCCGGCATCTTTTTGCTCAAGTCGGCCAAAAATGCCGAGTTTATCAACCGCAACCTGCCAGGAGTGAAGATCCCAGACGAGATTATCCAGCGGCTGGCCAACGCCGCCCACCCCCTCGAAGAAGGGATCCGCATTGCCGCCGAACAGGTGCGTCAGGCCCGCCAGATCTGCCATGGGGTGCATCTGATGGCCGTCAAAGCCGAGCACCTCATCCCCCGCATTCTGGATGAGGCCGGGATCCCTCCCCTGACCGGCTAGCTCAACACTTGCTCCAGCCCGTAGACCAAACCTTTGAGCTGCAGCACCTTGCGGATCCCCAGGATCACTCCCGGCATAAAAGCTATCCGATCCGTGGTGTCGTGTCTCAACGTGAGGGTTTGCCCCATCCCACCAAAGATGACCTCCTGGTGGGCGATCAACCCCGGCAGACGAACGCTGTGAATGGGGATGTTGGGGCCAGAGAGCCCTCCCCGCGCACCGGGGATCAGCTCTTTTTCTTCCACTGAGGACTCCGTCCCGCTGTCGCGAACGGGCGGGTTAAAGGCCTTGCCCAATTGCCCCAGCCGTTGGGCCGTCTGCAGAGCCGTGCCGCTGGGGGCATCCGCTTTGCGGTTGTGGTGCAGCTCGATGATCTCGACATGGTCAAAATACTGGGCCGCCTGCAGCGCCATCTGCTGCAGCAAAATCATGCCGATGGCGAAATTGGGCGCGATTAAACAGCCCACACCCGACTTGTCCGCCAGATCCCGCAGCCGCTCCACCTGCTCCGGCGTCAGGCCCGTCGTCCCCACCACCGGACGCACGCCAAAGGCAATGGCCGAGCGAACATGTTCAAAGGCCGACCGAGGATGGGTAAAGTCCACCATCACGCCGCGGTTGCTCCGCTGCGACAACCTCAGCAACTGCCCCGGCAGGTCGTCGGTAATCTCCACCCCCAGGGATCCCAGGCCCAGCACCTCGCCAATATCCGAGCCCAGTTGAGAGCGGGCCACCGCCCCCACCAACCTCATGTCGGGCGTCTGGGCAACGGCTCGCACCACCTCTCGCCCCATTTTGCCCAAGGCCCCCACCACCAAAACCGGGATGGGGGATTGGGCCGCTCCTGGAGTTGCCAACCCCTGAGAGGGGTCTGCACCACTATCGCGATCGACCGGATCAACCGATGTTGTCACCCGCTGCTGCCCTCATCCAAGCTCTACGAAATGACTGCGAAAGCGGGGGATCCCTGCAGATCCATCACAGCTTCACCTCGATATCTACCCCTGCCGGCAGATCCAGCTTCATGAGAGCATCGATGGTTTTGGAAGAGGGGGAATAGATGTCGATAATGCGCCGGTGGGTGCGGGTTTCAAAATGTTCCCGCGAGTCCTTGTCGGTGTGGGGGGAGCGCAGCACACAGTAGATGCGGCGCCGAGTAGGCAAAGGAATCGGGCCAACCGGCACGGCGTCGGTACGACGAGCCGTATCCACGATTTTGTCGCAGGAAGTATCCAGCAGCCGATGATCGTAAGCCTTCAGGCGGATACGAATTTTCTGTTGAGTCAAGGTAGGCATGGCCGGAGAGCAATCCAGAAAAAGGGGGACTCAAAAAAGCTGGCAGGGAAAGTGCTCCGCGCCACTATCGCAACTGAGTTGGTCTGGGGCCGTCGGCACTCAATCCCTGCCGAGAAAAAGTAGCTTACTTCAGGATCTTGGAGACAACACCCGCTCCGACGGTACGGCCACCCTCGCGGATAGCAAAGCGCATCCCCTGCTCAATGGCGATGGGCTGGATCAGCTCCACCGTCATCCTGACGCGGTCACCAGGCATCACCATCTCCGGCTGGGATCCGTCATCAGCCGTGAAGGAAGAGATGGTGCCGGTTACATCGGTGGTGCGCACATAGAACTGAGGACGATAGCCGGCGAAGAACGGCGTGTGGCGACCTCCTTCCTCTTTCTTGAGGACATACACCTCAGACTCGAAGCTGGTGTGAGGAGTAATGGTCTTGGGCTTGGCCAGCACCATGCCGCGCTCCACTTCGTTCTTCTGAATGCCCCGCAACAGCACACCAACGTTGTCGCCGGCGATCCCCTCATCGAGGGTTTTTTGGAACATTTCCAGGCCAGTAACAGTGGTGGAGCGAGTTTCCCGCAGGCCCACCAATTCCACCGTTTCGCCCACTTTGATGCGGCCCCGCTCGATCCGGCCCGTGGCCACCGTGCCCCGACCAGTAATCGAGAAGACATCCTCCACAGCCATCAGGAAGGGCTTGTCCACATCCCGCTCAGGCGTGGGAATGTAGGAGTCCACCGCATCCATCAGCTCATAAATTTTGTCCACCCAAGGATCTTCGCCCCGCTGGGTTTTGGGGTTGGCGGTCATTCTTTCTAGGGCTTTCAGCGCCGATCCTCTGATGATGGGAACGTCGTCGCCGGGGAAGTCGTATTTGGAGAGAAGCTCCCGCACTTCCAGCTCCACCAACTCCAGCAGCTCTGGATCGTCCACCATGTCTGCCTTGTTCAGAAAGACCACCAAGCTGGGCACCCCTACCTGACGGGCCAACAGGATGTGCTCCCGTGTTTGGGGCATGGGACCATCAGCTGCAGACACCACCAAGATGGCCCCATCCATCTGAGCCGCGCCTGTGATCATGTTCTTCACGTAGTCGGCGTGGCCGGGACAATCCACGTGGGCGTAGTGACGGTTGGCAGTCTGATACTCGACGTGGGCGGTGTTGATGGTAATGCCGCGAGCTTTTTCCTCTGGCGCTGCGTCGATTTCATCGTACCGCTTGGCTGTAGCCTGACCCAAAGCAGCCAAGGTGGTGGTGATGGCAGCCGTCAGGGTGGTCTTGCCGTGGTCAACATGGCCGATGGTGCCAACGTTGACATGGGGTTTGGTGCGTTCAAACTTAGCGCGTGCCATGAATCGTCACTTCCTTTTTGGTTTCAGTCAGCTACTCATTTCCTTTGTTTTTGGCAATGATGGCTTCGGCGATACTGCGAGGAACTTCCTCGTAGTGGCTGAACTCCATCGTGAAGGTGCCTCGACCCTGGGTTTTGGAGCGAATGTCGGTGGCATAGCCAAACATCTCCGCCAACGGAACCTTGGCATTGACTTTGGTAATGCCGCCTTCTGTATTCATCCCCTCCATCTGGCCGCGGCGGGCGTTGATGTCCCCGATGACATCCCCCACAAAGGCTTCAGGGACTTCCACCTCGACCTTCATCATCGGCTCCAGCAGGGTAGGGCTTGCCCTGCGAGCAGCCTCCTTCAGAGCCATCGAACCGGCGATCTTGAAGGCCATTTCGCTGGAGTCCACCTCGTGGTAGGAGCCATCCACCAGGGTGGCGCGGATGTCGATCAAGGGATAGCCCGCCAGCACACCGGATTCGCAGGCTTCTCGGATCCCTTGCTCGGCTGGCCCAATGTATTCTTTGGGCACAACGCCACCCACAATCTTGGAAACGAACTCAAATCCTGTACCCGGCTCCGCCGGCTCTAGGTCGATAACCACATGGCCGTACTGGCCGCGGCCACCACTCTGGCGAACAAACTTGCCTTCCACGCGGCTAACCGGCTTGCGAATGGTTTCGCGGTAGGCCACCTGTGGGTTACCAACATTGGCTTCTACGTTGAACTCCCGCAGCATCCGATCCACCAAGATCTCCAGGTGCAGCTCGCCCATCCCAGAGATGATGGTTTGATTGGTCTCGGGATCCACAGACACGCGGAAGGTGGGATCCTCCTTGGCCAGGGCCTGCAGGGCCTTGGAGAGCTTATCGATATCGGCTTTGGTTTTGGGTTCTACCGCTACTGAGATCACCGGCTCTGGGATAAACAGAGACTCCAGGATCACCGGCGCATTTTCGTCGCAGAGGGTGTCTCCGGTGGTGGTGTCCTTGAGGCCCACCACAGCTCCCAGATCTCCTGCCCGCAGCTCATCCACGTCCAAGCGTTCATCGGCCTTCAGCACCACCAACCGCGAAATTCGCTCCTTCTTGTTCTTGGTGGAGTTGAGCACATAAGTACCTTTGGTCAACACCCCCGAGTAGACGCGAATAAAGGTGAGATCCCCGTACTTATCACTCATCAACTTGAAGGCCAGGGCGGAGAAGGGCTCATCGTCGCTGGCACGGCGGGACACTTCTGAGCCATCCGGCAGCACCCCCTTGATGGCCGGAATATCCACAGGCGAGGGCAGGTAATCCACCACCGCATCCAGCAGCATCTGGACTCCCTTGTTCTTGAAGGCAGAGCCACACAGCATGGGCACAATTTGGCCGCTGATCGTGCCTTTGCGCAGACCCGCCATCAAGTCGGCTTCGCTCAGATCTTCTTCGGCGAAGTACTTTTCCATCAGAGCTTCGTCCGTCTCGGCCACTGCTTCCACCAGCTTGGCCCGATACTCCGCCACGAGATCTTTCATCTCCTCAGGGATGGGGGCCGGACGAATGTCTTTGCCGATCTCATCCATATAAATGCGGGCTTGCATCCGCACCAAGTCAACAATGCCGCAAAACCCGTCTTCGGCACCGATGGGCAGTTGGATGGGCACGGCATTGGCCTTGAGGCGCTCCCGGATCTGGTTGTAAACCTTGAGGAAATTGGCCCCCATGCGATCCATTTTGTTGACGAAGGCAATGCGGGGCACATTGTAACGATTGGCTTGCCGCCAGACGGTCTCAGACTGAGGCTGCACGCCGCCCACCGAGTCAAAGACGGCGATCACCCCATCCAGCACCCGCATGGAGCGCTCAACTTCAATGGTGAAATCGACGTGCCCAGGAGTATCGATGATGTTGATGGTGTACTCCGGTGCGCCGGAGAGGGGCTGGGAAGGATTTGCGGGATCCCGCTTAGTCCAACGGGTGGTGATGGCCGCAGCGGTGATGGTGATGCCCCGCTCCCGCTCCTGGGCCATCCAATCGGTGACCGCAGTTCCGTCGTGAACTTCGCCAATTTTGTGTACCAGACCGGAGTAGAAGAGAATCCGCTCTGTGGTCGTGGTCTTGCCAGCATCGATGTGAGCCGCGATGCCGATGTTTCGGACTCGTTCTAGGGGAACTGTGCGTGCCACGTCAACCTCCCAATCCTCGTCGCCCTGCGACTTGGGCAAACTAAAAAATCCTTTACAATTCTAATCTTTTTTGCCGATTTTTCTCCACCTCGCTGGAACTCGGGCTGGGCAGAACAGGGATCGCAAAAGTCTCCACTGCTCCGCCAGGCTAGTTCAGTAGCGGTAGTGGGCAAAGGCCTTGTTGGCCTCGGCCATGCGATGCACCTCTTCCCGCCGTCGAATGGCGCTGCCGGTTTCGTTGGCTGCATCGATCAGCTCATTGGCCAACTTGGCGGCCATGGTGCGACCTGGACGAGTGCGCGAAAAGGTCACCAACCAGCGCAGCGCTAGGGAAGTGCCCCGTTCTCCTCTCACCTCCACAGGCACCTGATAAGTGGCTCCGCCCACCCGGCGGGCTTTCACCTCCACCAGTGGGGTGGCGTTGCGAACAGCATTTTCCAGCAAGGGCAGTGGGTCTTGGCCAGTGCGCTCCCGCACAATGTCCAGAGCTTCATAGAGGATCCTGGCAGCCAGGGATGCCTTACCCCTCATCATCAACTTGCGGATCAGCATGGTAACCAGACGGCTCCCATACTTGGGATCCGGGGGCACATCACGACGAGGGGCACGGTTGCGGCGAGACATAGGAGCTGGGTTGCTTGTTCAGATGGGGATGGCAGAAAGAAAGATGACGAGTGGGATATGGAGGGTTGAGGGTGAGGGCAAAGCTATTTTTTCTTGCCAGCGGCGGCTGGAGCTTGGCCCGGCTTGGGCCGTTTCGCCCCGTATTTGGAGCGGCCTTGTTTGCGGTCTTTGACCCCTGCAGCGTCGAGGGTGCCCCGGATAATGTGGTAACGCACGCCGGGCAAATCCTTAACCCGCCCACCGCGAATCAGGACCACAGAGTGCTCCTGCAGGTTGTGGCCGATGCCAGGAATGTAGGCAGTGACCTCAAAGCCGGAAGTGAGGCGAACGCGAGCCACTTTTCTCAGGGCCGAGTTGGGCTTTTTGGGCGTTGTCGTGTACACTCGGGTGCAAACCCCCCGCCGCTGTGGACAAGCCTTCAGGGCAGGGGACTTGGTTTTGCGAGCGGCAACGCTGCGCTCCTCACGGATCAGTTGCTGAATGGTGGGCATGGGCTGGCAGAGAAGGTCACGGCTTAAATTTTATCCGGTTGAATTATCCGGCGATATTGAATCCTAGCAAGGCGGGATCCCAGCGTCAACTTGGGGATGGACTGCTGGGCTGTTAGCCTGGCCGAGTCTGAATTTCGGCCTCGTTCCCCCCTTGCCTCAGCTTTTTAGGAGACTCTGCACACCAGAAAGGATCCCTAGCAGACGATGGGCTGGTTAGATTGGTGGATTGTGCCTCCATGTCCGCTTTGCCGGCGCCCTGCCAAGGCCGTGTTCTGTCAAGACTGTCAAAGGCGGTTGCAGGCGGAGCGCCTTGCCACTTGGCCAGTCACCACCTCGCCTTGGCCACTTTACGCCTGGGGGATCCACCGGGGGGCGCTGCGCAGGGCCATCTATTGCCTGAAGTACGAAGGACAACGGCGCATTGGCTCGGTTTTGGGAGAATGGCTGGGATCCCGTTGGGTCGAAAGCCAGTCCACCTCTTTAGGCTCCCCTGGGGCCTACACGGTGGTGCCCATCCCTCTGCATGCAGAGCGGCTGCGGCAGCGGGGCTACAACCAAGCCGCCTTGATCAGCCAAGCCTTTTGCCAGCGGACAGGTCTGAGACATTGGCCTGAGGCTCTGGTGCGGGTGCGGGCCACAGCGGCTCAACATGAGCTCAACCCGCTGCAACGACAGCACAACTTGGCCGGGGCCTTTGCCCTGAAACAAGTTCCGGCCACACCGGTGTTGCTGGTGGATGACATCTACACCACCGGCTCTACCGTTCAAGCCGCCCAGCAGGTGTTGGCCGCTGCCGGGATCCCGGTGGCCGGAGTAGTTGTCGTCGCCCAAACCCCAAAAGCTGCCTGTCCAGCCTGGCCCGGAACCCTAGCCCCTATCCCGCCTCCAGCAGATTAAAGGCCGTAACAAACATAAAGTCACAAAACTCGCGCACCAAGTTCGGATCCCGCCAGCCCTTGCGGGTTTCCTCCCGCAGCACTTCCAGGGCCTGTTCGGCGGTCAGGGCCGGTTTGTAGGGGCGAGGGGAGATCAGAGCGTCGAAGATGTCGATCACCTGAAAGACGCGGGCCAACAGAGGGATCTCTTCGCCTGCCAGCCCATCCGGGTAGCCGCTGCCATCCCAACGCTCGTGGTGGTGGCGGATGATCGGCAGCACATCCTGCATGGTGCGCAAGCCCCGACAAATGTCTTCGCCAATCAACACATGGGATTTCATGATCTCCCATTCTTCCGGGGTATGCTTGCCCTGCTTGCACAAAATCGCATCCGGGATCCCGACTTTGCCGATGTCGTGCAGGTAGCCGCCCCAGCGCAGGGCCTTGATCTGTTGACGAGACAGCCCCAAGTAACGGCCAAACTGTTCCCCCATGGCCACCAAGCGTTCGCAATGGTCACCCGTGGTGGGATCCCGGCTCTCCACAGCGCGGGCAATGGCAAACAACACCCTGGCAGCGTGATCCAGGTCTTCGTTCAAGCGCTTTTGGTGGATGGATGAGCGTACCCGCGCCAGCAGCTCCACGTGATCGAAGGGCTTGGTCAAAATGTCGTCGGCCCCCACCTGCATCCCCATCAGGCGATTGGAGCGGTCGGTCAGGGCTGTAATCAGCACAACGGGGATCAGGCGGGTCAGCTCATTGGCTTTCAGTTGTCGGCAGACATCAAACCCGCTCATGTTCGGCATCAGCACATCCAACAGCACCAAGTCTGGCCGAAGCCGCTCCACAGCCTCCAAAGCCTCTTCGCCGTTGGTGGCCTCGCTCACGCGGAAGTGGGCCGACCGCAACAGCTCACCGATGTAGAGGCGGCTGCTGGCCTGATCGTCCACCACCAAAACATGATCCGCCTCCGCCAGCTTCGGGTTTAGACGGGGAAAGGGGGTGTGAGTCAGGCGGGAGTTCATGGCGGTAAAACCTAGCCTTGCATCGAGTACGAGCTTTCCCCCTGAGTTGGATTCGGCGCAACTCTACGAGGGATCCCAGCCCAGACCCCTGGCGGTAGGATGTCAACGAACTCAAACGGCATCCCTCAGCCCTCGTATCTAGACACACTCTACACCCAGGTTTTTAAGACTGTACTCCGCAACTTTGCTGAACCTACTGCCCTCTTTGCAGGGCTGCCTGATGGGGATCCACATTGAGAAACACGGTGGCATCTCCCTCGACGCGGATGATGCGCAAAGGGGGCAGCGAGCCCGTCGGGTTTTGGATGCGCTCTTGCAGCTTCTCGTAGAACAGCAGATCCGCCAGTTGCGCGTTCTGCGCTGCCGCTTGTCCTTTCAGCTCAATGGCCCGCTGGTTGGCCGCCGCCAAGATCAGCAGCCGCTCGGTCTCTTTTTCCTGAATTTGCGCCCGCACTGCCGCCGTTTGTGCTGTAATCGAGGCCACCTGTTTGCGTTCAATCGAGTCTCTTAAGGCTTGTGGGAAATCGGGGTTGCCCAGAAACAGGCCCTCCACCTGCACCAGAGGCAGGGTTTGGCCATCGCGGTTGACAGTGGGCATCTCTTGGCGAATCAAGTCCAGCGCTCGTTGTTCGATGGCAGCCCGCTGGCTTTTCCGGTAAAAGTCTTCCGAATTGAAAGAGGCGGAGATATCCCGGATTTTGGAGCGCACCACCGGCACCACCACCGTGGAAAGATAGTTCTCGCCGATGTTGGCGTGCAGCTCGTCCAAAGTGGCGAGGTTGGGCTTGAGGGCAATGGCTACATCGATGGCAAAGGCTTGCCCATCGGCGGTGTTCACGGTGATGGCGTTGCTGATGGCATTGGCCGAGGCGGGGTCGTTGGTAAACTCCCAAACGCGGGTGAGCACGGTGTAGGTGATCGGCGTCTCGATCCCTGGGATCCGGAAGATGGCCCCTGGCAGTTCCACCCGCCCCTTCTGCAACCCGGAAAAGGTATTGAAAACTACAGTGGCATGTCCGGGCAAAGTGACGTACAGGCAAGCGCGGAGCACTCCCAGGGCCGCCAAGACGGCGATCCCTCCCGCGGTTAGCCAACCGGCTCTGCTGTGGGGTGCTTCTCCTGTTGGATACATGGCGGCTGCTCCCGTTTTAGGGTCGGTGAGAAGAGCTGAGGAAATTGGGGACAGGCTAAAAGGATTGATTTCCTGTTGAGTTATTTGGTGATCAAAGTTTCCAGACGGGATCCCAGTACCGCGGCTTTGACCACCTCTAGGTACTGCGGATTTTGGGTGAGGGCCTGTGCTTTGGCTCTCAATTGACCGGCTTCTGCCTCAGCTTGAGAAATGATGGCGCGGGCATCTTGGCGGGCCTGCTCGATCTCAAATTGCTTTTGCGCCAGTTGATTTTCGGCAATGGTCTTTGCCTCAATGGCCGCTACGAAATCAGGATCGAAATCCACATCCCGCAGCAGAAAATCCAAAACCTCGATGCCGTATTCCTTCAGCAGAAGAGCCACCCGTTCGCGGATTTGGCCCTGGAGCAGCGGACGCTCGGTAGAATACAGAGCCTGGGCGGAAAAGCCGCTGGTCTCATTCAGAATGACCGACCGGACGATGGGGGCGATGCGATCCAGGTAATTTTCCCCCAGTTGCGTATAGACCTTGGGGGCGTCCACAATGCGAAACTGCAGCGTCGCCTCAGCCGCAATCTGCTGCCCATCCTGAGAAAGGGCCACCAGCCGCGGCGCGTAGGCAGTCGGGTCGTTGTCCTTCCAGGTGAGGGCCTGCGTTTTTACATCGAAGGTAACCGTGCGCGAGACAAAAGGCGGCACCCAATGCAGACCTGGCTGCAAAGCCATCGGGCTCACCCCCCCTCCCCAGGTGAACACCACCATATTTTCTCCGTTGCCCACCAGTCGCAGCGGCCTGCCCATCGCCACTAGGATCAATACGGCTCCGGCAAGGGTGGCCTTGGGCAACCAGCGACCAACCCGCCTCTCCCAACCTTCTGCTCGCATCTCCCCATCTCCTGCGCATGCAGCCATTCTCGCGGCTGTGGGGAAATGAGGCTGAGAAATCGCCGCTATCTTTTAAGTTTTCTCCAGGGATCCCGCGAGAGATCCCGCGCTTGCTTACCCACTGTTCTCAACGATGTCGAGTTCTCTACAAAGTTCACAAAAGATCACTTCATACTTTGCAAAGACCCGTGACGGACAGGCGAAAAGGGAAGAAGATTAAAACATAATAAAGATTTGGGTTGCCGTTCATGCTACCTACTGTCGACTACGAGCGGCGAGACATCCAGGTGCCACCCTCATGCATTCCCGCTGCCGCCCAGGCCTTGATCCGGCAGGGGGTATCCATCTGCTGGCGGGAAGAGAGCCTGTCTGCCCTAATTCGTCTCGGATCCAAAGGCGCCGCCGACCGGGCCGCCATTTTGCTGGTGGAAATGAGCCTCATGGGCCAACCGGAAGAGCTAAAAAACTGGCTGGAGATGTGCTGGCAACTGCCCGCTTGTCTCAGGGAACCGCTGCAGGTGTAGGATAAAGGATCACTGCAGTTCAAGAGCCTGCCTCGTCGAGGAGAAACTGGCTGCCGTAGCCGGTAACGATGCGGGTTCCATCTTTGAGGATATGAATTTCCACCTGGTCACTGGCCCAATTAAGCTGGTTTTGCAAGGCGGGGTTGAAGACGTGCACCCGCTGGTTGCGGGAAGAGACCAGCGAGTGGGGGGAGTGAATGGCCTGAGATTGGAGATAGGGGCCGTCCACTAAAATATCCAGCTCTTGCAGCAGCTCCTGGGCGCCGGGAGGAGCTTGGGGGGAGTGCAACTGTTCTAGGGTAAAGCCGGTAAAAGACATCACTGTCAGCCCTTTGGCCTTGAGAAGCCGCGCCAAGCTGGCCAGGGCAGGAGCCTGCCAGAAGGGTTCCCCGCCGGAGAAGGTTACCCCTTGATTTTTGGGGTTGCTTAGGATTTGGGCTGCTAGGTCGGTCACGCTCACCAGTTGATGGATGACAAACGGCCAGGAAGCCGGGTTGAAACAGCCTGGGCACTCCCGCAAGCAGCCCTGCACCCACACCACCGCACGGCAGCCCGGCCCATTCACTTCCGACTCGTCCACATACCCCATCAGGTTGAGATAGCCGGGAGGAATCTGGGCCAGAAAGCTCAGCGCCATCTCTGCCTTGGACATGGATCACCCGCTGCAAAACCTCTTGAGGCTATTCTTAGCCTAATTGGCAGCTATGCTCATAAGGCAGTCATGAATCAATAATTAACGCTTGAGAACGATTGAGGCTCGTAGTTGCAAAAACAGGATAACTGGGAGGCTGCTGAGAAAGCTGCCTGGTCTGGAAACCGGCCCTACTCCAATTGCGCCCTCAGGGTTTGCACTCCCCGTCGCGACCAGCTCACCGCTCCAGCTCGATCGGCTACGTAGAGGGGCCGTTGTTTTTGCCGAAACCAGGCAGTCACTGCTTCGCTGACAGGGCCAGAGCTAATGCCCGCCTGCACCTGAAAGCGCTCCAGGAGATCCAAAATCAGGGATCCCCCGTCCCACCACAGCCAGTCGATCTGGGCCGGCATCAGCGGGGATCCGGTTAGCTCGGCTTGCACATGGGTGCCGGCAGAGCCCAGCAGCAGCCAATGGGATCCCTCAGCCTCCAGTGTCAACACCAGGGGATTGGTGTAGACAGCTTGCAGCCGCAGCCGCTCCGAGAAAGGCATCCGATCGCCTGGCTGCAGCACCTGATAGGGGATCTGGGCAGCTTGCACGGCACTAAGGGAACGCAGGTAACTTTCGGAAGCCGCATTAGCCCCTCCCCCATCCCAGAATTGCCCAATCGCGTTGGCGGGACGTACTCCTTTGGAGAAAGCCGACAGCAGGATCTCCCAGCCGCCATTGGCAGAGCCGGCGGAGGTCATGGCCACCGCCCCGTCCAGACGGTGCAAGCCCTGCTGCCGCAAAAAGGGCAACACCGTGCGTTCTGCCAAACGGGGATCCCCGCTGTTGAGCAAGAGGTGGCGCCCTTCCGCTTGAATGGCCAGGATGGGAATTCGTCCACTGGCCAAGGCGGTAATTTGGACCGGCGGCCCCGGCCACATCCTTGGACCCAGGAGGATGGCGGCCATGATCAGGGCTGTGCCCTGCCAGCGGAAGGCCTGTCGCCACCGCGGCCAAAAGGTTAGGGCCACCAGCGCCCCGTAGAGGAGCAGGCACTGGAGCAGGGAGACCCGGCCGGTGTAGTAGGAACTCAGAGGCCAGCTGGCCATCCAGTTCACCCAGTTGATTAAAGGCGTGATCAAAAACGTCAAGGGCCGGGCCAGCAGGGATCCCAGCCCCGGCCAGAGCAAAGCCCCAAACGCCACCCCGAACCCCGCCACCAGCAGCGGCACCAGCAGAATCAGCAGCAGCGGGTTGGCCAGCAGCGAGTAGGTGGGGATGCGGCCAAAGATGGCCACTTGCAGCGGCAAGGTCCAGATCTGGGCTGCCAGCGGAACGGCCAAGGCGGTGGCCACAGCCGGAGGCAAAAAGTCCAGCCGGGAAACAATTGGGGCTGTTCCGACCAGCAGGCCCAGGGTGGCGGCAAAGCTGAGCTGAAACCCCAGGTCTGTAATCCACAGCGGCTCGTAGATTAAGAGCAAAACTGCCGCCACCAGTAGCGTCCCCAGGGGATTGAGCTTCACCTTTCCTTCCAGGCGCGGCTCCGTCAGCACCAGCATGGCCGCCGCCCCCATCAGTGCCGCTCGCAACACCGAAGGGCTGAACCCCGTGAGGGCGGTATAAAGCCCCAGCACCGCCAGGATGCTCCCCTGCTGCAGGCGCACCGCCAACCGCCGTGTCAGGACAAACACCACCCCCACCAACAGCGACACATGGAACCCAGAGGCGGCCAGCGCATGGGCCATGCCGATTTCCCGGAAGGCATCCTGCAAGTCGAAATCCAATTGGGCGGCCCGGGATCCCAGCACCAAGGAAGCCAACAGATTCCCCTGCCGCTCCCCCAATCCAGCAACGAACGCCTCTCGCACCCGCCGCCGCAACACCCAGCCCCCCCAACCTCTTCCCCCCGGCTGCAGGATCACCTCACGGGCGCTGAAGCCGGCAAAAGCCCCCTGGCGCTGCAGGTAGGCTTGAAAATCAAAGCTGCCCGGGTTCAAGGCCGGACTGGGCAGGTACAGGGATCCCGTCAGGCGCACCCGTTGGTTGGGGTGGAGATCCTTGTCCTGGAGGGCCTCAGGGCCGGTGGTGACGTAGAGCTTGCCGCTGACCTGGCGGGCCGTGGAGTCGGCGTTGAGCACCTGCTCTGCTCTCAGCCAAAATTGCCGCCGTTCGCTGCGGGTGGGACGAGGTTCCGAGAGGACGGTGCCCACCAAGTTCATCTGCTGCTGGGGGGCCAACAGGCTGATATCCGTCGGCCCGGGAAAAGGCTGCCGCCAACCCAGGTAATTCCAAGCCAGACACCCCACCAGACCCATCGCCAGCCAAGTGCGGGCCAGACGCGGTTGCCGCCGGCACAGCAGGGATCCCGCCAGCCCCAATCCCAGCAGGATCCCCCAGCCCCACCCGGCAGCCTGGGGCCAAGCCCGCACCAGCAGGCCCAAGATCCAGCCCAACCCCAGCAGATAGGTTCTTTCCATGTGCCGCAGACCCGTCTGCCCCCCACTGTACCGATGTGGTCAAGCGGGATCCATTGCGTTGTCTTAACCTTGCTCGCCTGCCGAAAGAATTGTATTAAAGGATACTCTTTCTCGACCTTGGCAAAGGGAGTGTAGATTAGGGCTGGTCGCGCCAGCGGGATGTAGTCCTTGGCAGTTTCCTGCGCCGGCATCCTGAAAACGACCCTAAAACGACCCTAAGTTATCTGTCCCCTTCCCCGCTGTTTCCCCTAGACCCTATGCGCATCCGATCCATCCGCGTTCTCAGTGGCCCCAACTACTGGAGCATCCGTCGTCATAAGCTGATTCAAATGCGGCTTGATCTGGAAGACTTGCAGGAGCGACCCACCAACACCATCCCGGGTTTCAAAGAAAGGTTGGAGGCCCTGTTGCCGGGACTGTGGGAACACCAGTGCTCCCGCGGCTGCTATGGGGGATTCTTGCAACGGGTGGAAGAGGGCACCCTCATGGGCCATGTGGTGGAGCATGTGGCCTTGGAACTGCAGACTCTGGCCGGCATGAAAGTGGATTTTGGCCGCACCCGCGAAACCTCCACCCCCGGCACCTACAACGTGGTGTTCGAGTATCAAGAGGCAGAGGCCGGGCGCTTTGCGGCCAAAGCTGCAGTCTACCTCTGTCAGGCTTTGGTGGACGGAGAAGACTACCGCCGCGACCTAGAACTGGACATTCAAGAGTTGCGAGAGATCCGAGAGAACGTCCGCTTCGGCCCCAGCACCCAAGCTTTGCTGGACGAGGCCGCCCTGCGCGGGATCCCCTATCTGCGCCTCAACAAGGGATCCCTGGTGCAACTGGGGTACGGCGTCTACCAAAAGCGCATCGAAGCCACCACCACTGAAAAAACCAGCATCATTGCCGCCGACCTGGCCGCCGACAAGCGGGCCACCAAAGAACTGCTGCAGGACATGGGGATCCCGGTGCCCAAGGGCTATACGGTGCGTCGCCGCAGCGAGTTGGCAGCCACCATCGAGGATGTCGGGGGCTTTCCGGTGGTGATCAAGCCCCTTAACGCCAACCACGGCAAGGGCATCACCGTCAACATCACCAGCCTGGAAGCCGCCGAGATCGCCTACGATGCCGCCAGCCAATACTCCGATGTGGTGTTGGTGGAAAAGCACCTGGTGGGGGATGACTACCGACTGCTGGTGATCAACAACAAGCTGGTGGCTGTGGCCAAGCGGATCCCAGCCTATGTGGTGGGAGATGGCCGCTCCACCATTCAAGAGCTGATTGACGAAGTCAACAGGGATCCGCGGCGGGGGTTTGGCCACGAAAACGTGCTGACCCAAATTAGCGTTGATGACATGACCCTGCGTATCCTCGAAAGCAAAGGCTACACCCTGGATACGGTGCTGCCCAAAGGAGAACATTGCACCCTCAAATCCACCGCCAACCTGAGCACCGGAGGCATCGCCGTCGATTGCACCGATATCATCCATCCCTACAACGCCTTCATTGCCGAACGGGCAGCTCAGATCATCGGCCTGGATGTGGCGGGCATCGACCTCATCTGCCCGGACATTGCCCAGCCCGTCAACGAAACCGGTGGCGGCATTGTCGAGGTGAACGCTTCTCCGGGTTTGCGCATGCACCTGGCCCCCAGCGAAGGGATCCCGCGCAATGTGGCTGAGCCCATCATCGACATGCTCTTTCCCCCCGGCAGCCACACCCGCATCCCCATCCTGGCCGTCACCGGCACCAACGGCAAAACCACCACCACCCGCCTGATCGCCCACATCCTCAAAGGCATCGGCAAGCGGGTCGGCTTCACCACCACCGACGGCGTTTACATCCAAAACCATCAAATTGCCAAGGGAGACATGACCGGCCCCCACAGCGCCCGCCTGGTGCTCAGGGATCCCACTGTAGAAGTGGCGGTGCTGGAAACGGCGCGAGGCGGCATTTTGCGAGAGGGGCTGGGGTTTCCGGAATGCGATATTGGCGTGGTGCTCAACGTAACCTCAGATCACCTGGGGTTGGGGGATATCGAAACCCTAGAAGACATGGCCCGCGTCAAATCCGTCTTGGTGGAAGCGGTACACGAGCGGGGCTACGCCGTCCTGAATGCCGATGATGGTCTGGTGGCAGCCATGGCCGCCAATGTCAAGGCGACAGTGGCCTATTTCAGCATGAACCCGGAAAATCCCCTCATTCAAAAGCACATTGCTTCCGGGGGCATAGCAGCTGTCTATGAAGAGGGCCACATCTCCATTTTGAAACGGGGCTGGAAACTGCGCATAGAAGATGTAACCAAAATTCCCCTCACCCTCTCTGGCAAGGCCAGCTTCATGATCCAAAATGTGCTGGCCGCTACTTTGGCAGCCTTCCTGCACGGGGTTTCCATCGACGACATCCGCATGGCGCTGGGCACCTTCACCAGTTCTGTAGCCCAGACCCCCGGTCGCCTCAACTTGTTTGATGTAGGGGGCTACCAGGTGTTGGTGGACTATGCCCACAACCCGGCAGGTTACGAAGCCATTCAAAGTACCCTAGAGCGCTGGGATTGCCAACGAAAAATTGGGGTTATCGGCGGGCCTGGGGATCGGCGCAACAGCGACCTACGAGAGCTGGGAGTCTTGGCAGCGCGCATGTTCGACCGAGCCATTGTCAAAGAAGATGATGACCGGCGAGGACGGGAACCAGGCGAGGTGGCCGCCCTAATCCGGCAGGGTTGGGAACAGGAAAAGGCAGGGGATCGTCTGCAGGAAATCTTGGATGAGGCAACTGCTATCGAAACCGCTCTGGAGAAAGCCGAACCCGGAGACCTGGTGGTGATCTTTCCGGCGGATGTACAGCGCACCATCCAGATCATCACCCGCTTTCAAGACAAGCTCAATCCCAAACCCAGTTACCGTGGCTCCTCCTACAGCATCGGCCCAGATTTGATCTCCCCCAGCCCTGACGGCAAGCCATCTTAGGACGGCTGTCGACAACTCCCCAGTACTCCATCAGTTGCTTCCGTTCTTCGGACAGGTATTGCGATATTGAGTGGGTGGAGATGACCCATGAGTTCTCGGCAGCGATATCCTAGGTTTAGGCTTGGCGGGGGCAGGGCAGTTTGTCTCTTCTCTTAGAAAGAAGCAGGTGTTCGGCTTGAGGGATCCCCGGCTTTCAAGGGGCCCTAAGCATCTCCAAAAAAAGCCTGAGGACGTCAGGGACCCAAAAGGGCTTGAGGATCCTATCCCGCTAACGAGCAAGGACTCCGTCTCGCTGACACAATGGGAAGGTCGTTAGGGTAGTCGTGAACTTGGCAAGGTAGGAAAACAGCTCATGGACAGCGCTCTGCTTCAAGCGGCTCGCCAGATTTATCAATTTCATCTGCAGCATCGACCGGAAGTGCTGGAGCAACCTCCGCGGGGGGTAGTTATTCACCGCCGTACCCTGCGAGGGGATCTGATCTTTTCCGAGTTCCCCATCCTGCTGCCCCAGGAAACTTTTATTCCGCTGCAGCAATTGGAGCCGCTGCGGTGAGGCACGAGGTCGGCGCTGACAGAGCAGATCCTTCCTTTTTCTGCCTTTAGGGACTCCGTCCTGCCGACGCGATGGGAATGGCTGCCATGCTCGAGATTCTCCCCTACTGCACAACGCTCACATGATGTGGCTGAGCATGATGTGGCTGAGCAACGCTGATGCGAACGGCACCTGGGAGCTGCGCCTACTGGGCTGGGTGCTGGTGCTGGTGTTGGGGGCCTGTGTGGGCAGCTTCTTAAATGTGGTGGTCTATCGTCTGCCGCAGGGTCTTTCTCTGCTCCATCCCGGATCCCATTGTCCAAGCTGCAAGACGCCGCTGGGCCCGACGGAGAACATTCCCATCCTGGGCTGGTTGTTGCTGCGCGGTCGCTGCCGCCATTGTGGAGCGCAGATTAGCTGGCGCTACCCTGCCGTTGAGGCGTTGACAATGGGCCTGTTTGCCCTCAGCATCGGCGCTTTGGGGTTTTCTGCCCAAGGGATCCTCACCTGCATCTTGTTGAGCTGGCTGTTGGCCCTGGCGCTCATCGATCTGGATACCTTTTTGCTGCCGGAGGAGCTGACCCGTTCAGGCCTGGTGGTGGGGCTTTTGGCCCGCCTGGCTCTGCCGTGGCTCCAGGGATCCGGATCCCTGGCCGCTACAGGCCTGTCACTGGTGGAAGGGATTGCGGGAGCTGTGCTGGGCCTCTGGCTGCTGGAGGGCATTGGCCTCTTGGCCCGTTGGGTCTTGGGGCGGGAGGCTATGGGCGGGGGAGATGGCAAGCTGTTGGCCCTGATCGGCATGTGGTTGGGCTGGCAGGGGGTGGCGGTCACCCTGATCTTGGGCTGCGGGCTTGGCCTGGTGGGCAGCCTGCTGGCTATGGGATTGGGGCAAGCCCGCTTGGGAAAACCCATCCCCTTTGGCCCCTACCTGGCCTTGGGTGGAGGGGTGGCGGCTCTGGCCGGATCCCAACTGGTGGAGGGCTACCTACGCTGGGCCGGATTGGTGGGGTAGAGGGAACGTCCATTCAACATTGGATACTTCATGTTTCGGGATCTATGACTTCAAACTGATCGGGAAAAAGAATGAGATTAAAATATCGAAAACCTCCTACCAAGCTCAAATCCGGAACCGCTAAATCAACCGCATAGCCTTCAGTGGGATCTGAGTAACATTCCACAATGGATCCCTGAGTTCCAGCAGGAATAGTGGTCTCGCTGAAATACTCCTTGACATCTGCCACAGTTTTGACTCTACTGTATGGCTTGATTCTAGAAGTGGTTTTACTCATCATTGTGTACCTCTAGCCAATTGGTGACCAAACGAGGGATTAAACTTTCCTTATCAACCTGCCACACGGTCACTAAAGTGCCTTTTTTCTGATTGAGGCCCAAAATTTCAATCTTGACTCGATAGCGGCTTCCATAGGGTGTTGGAAACGGATCCCCGGCTAAGGCGCAAGGCAGAGCAGCAGTAACCTGTTGCAGAATGTGAGCAAATCCCACCCTTCTTCCCTCTGGTGTACTGACATCATAGCCAAGCTCTGCAAAGGCAATCCACTTGCCTTGATTTCCAGGATTAGCTGGATTCATAGAGTAATCAACGAACTTGGCAGGATCCACTGCTGCTTCAGAAGCCCTGGGCAAGGATCCGGCCATGGTTGCAGCTTTTGCCGACTTCACGTAAGGTCTAAGGACTCCGTCCCGCTGGCGCGAACAGTAGCCCAGACGTCTCACGCTAACCTGAAACAACCATATTAATTACTCCACCCCTTCGATTCTGTCCTCGATCTCCTGATACAGCTCCTGCAGACGCTCGATATTGGCCTGGGAAGTCTGCCAGTAACCACGCCCATGCACCTCCAGCAGGGATCCGACAATGCGCCGGAAGGAGTGGGGGTTGAGGTTCATCAAGCGCTGCCGCATGGCCTCATCCTTGATGAAGGTCTCGTTGGTTTCTTCGTAGATCCAGTTGTCCACCGCACCTGCCGTGGCCGACCAGCCCGAAGTGTTGACCAACCGCTTGGCGATCTCCCGTACCCCTTCGTAGCCGTGCTTGAGCATCCCCTCATACCACTTGGGGTTGAGGAGCTTGGTGCGGGCGTCCAGACGGATGGTTTCGCTCAGGGTGCGGATCTGGGCGTTGGGCGTGGTGGTATCTGCCATGTAGGCCGAGGGGGCCTTGCCGTCGGGGCGCAGGCTCTGCACCAGCTTGGTGGGATCCGCGTCGAAGTAGTGGCTGACATCGGTCAGGCTGATCTCCGAGGAGTCCAGGTTCTGGAAGGTCACATCCACCGTCTTCAAGCTGGCTTCAAAAAGCTGCCGCATCTGCTGGTTAGGCAGATTCGAGCCAAAGGCAAAGGACTTGCGGGATAGGTACATCTCCCGCAGCTCCCTCTCGTCCTCCCAGGAGCTGTTTTCCACCGCCAGGTTGATGTTGGCGGAGTAGGATCCGGAAGCGTTGGAAAAGACCCGCGTTGCCGCCTGCTCCAACGTCAGCCCCAGTTCTTCTGCCTGCTGCAAGGCGTGCTTGCGCACAAAGTTCAGCTCCGGTGGCTCCACCGCTGCGGCCGCCAGCTTCACCGCCCGGTCGATCAGGTCCATCTGGTTAACAAACAGATCCCGGAACACCCCCGAGCAGTTCACCACCACATCAATGCGGGGCCGGCCCAGTTCCTCTAAGGGGATTAACTCCACCTTGTTCACCCGCCCCAGGGCATCGGGTTTGGGTCGCACCCCCAGCAAACACAGCACCTGCGCCAGCGACTCCCCGTAGGTCTTGATGTTGTCGGTGCCCCAGAGCACCACCGAGATGGTTTCCGGGTACCGGCCACCGTTACTGCTCATCTCGCGAGCCAGCAGCCGTTCCACCACCATCTCCGCCGACTGGATGGCGGCTGCCGTGGGGATAGACTGGGGATCCAAAGCGTGGATGTTGCGCCCTGTCGGCAACACATTGGGGTTGCGGATGGGATCCCCCCCCGGCCCCGGCAAAATGTACTCCCCTTCCAAGGCCCGCAGCAGGGATCCCAGCTCATAATCTGCCGTAATTTGCTTGAGGCACTCCTCCAGAAATTCAAACAAGGGCTTCAAAAGATCCGGATCCACCTGGGGGTAGCCCGCTTCTTTTAGGACTGCCAACCAGGGGGCTTGCCGGCCCATGTTGAAAAAGTTGAGCTTGGCCACCCGCGCGACCCGGCCCTGGGCGTCGGTCTGCTCCTGCACCAGCGCCGCCACCGCCTTCTGGCAGGCCTTGTTGATGCGATCCAGCAGCTCCGTATCCGCCAGGTGTCCCCGATCCCGGTTGCGGTAGATCTCGTCGATGTCCCGGCCCAGGCTTTGGGCAAGAATGCGCGGCAGACCCAGGATCCCTTCTTCCGGGCGGTCGATGCTGGCAATGCTCACCAGGGTGGCAATCGCCTCCTCTGCTGTGGGGGGCGCTCCAATGACGTGCAGACCACAGGGCAACAGCCGCGACTCGATCTCCATCAGCTGGGCGTAGAGCTTGCCCACCACCCTGTCCCGCTCTTCCAAGCTCAACTGGGCGGCGTCCCCCTGGGGCAACTCCACATCCTTGTCCAGGTTCACCAGCCGCGCCTTGTCGCAGATGGCGTTGACGATGGCGATGCCCCGCGCCCCCTCCCGCAGGGTTTGGTAGGAGCCGATCATCTCCCGCAGCTCTTGCAGCCCCTTGTAGAGGCCGGCGTTTTCTGCCGGCGGCGTCAGGTAGCTGATGGTGCAGGCGTAGCCCCGCCGCTTGGCAATAGTGGCCTCACTGGGGTTGTTGGCGGCGTAGTAGTACAGGTTGGGCAGGGATCCAATTAGATTATCCGGATAGCACTCGCCCGACATGCCGATCTGCTTGCCCGGCATAAACTCCAGGGATCCATGGGTGCCAAAGTGCAACACCGCATCCGCCCCCCAAACTTTCTCCAGGTAGGTGTAGTAGGCAGCAAAGCCGTGGTGGGGGCTGGCTGACCTGGAAAAAAGCAGCCGCATGGGATCCCCTTCATAGCCGAAGGTGGGCTGCACCCCGATGAACACATTGCCAAAGTGCTTGCCGTAGATCAACAGATTTTGCCCATCGGTATTCAGGTGCCCCGGCGCTGGCCCCCAGTATTGCTCGATGGCTTTCACGTAGGGTGTCAGCGCCTCGTACTCCCGCACCGACAGTTTGGCGGCCACATTCAGCTCCGGGCTGGCGTACTGGGCCTGGGGATCGTGCAGGATGGACTCCATCAGCTCCTGCGGGGTTTTGGGCAGCTCGGGGCCGAGGTCATAGCCGTTGTGGGCCAGGGCCTGCATCACCCGGTGAATAGAGGCAAATACATCCAAGTAGGCTGCTGTCCCCACATTGCCTTTGTCCGGTGGGAAGCTGAAGACGGTGATGGCGATCTTCTTCTCCAGCTTGGGCTTGCGCCGCAAATTGGCCCATTTAATGGCCCGCGCCGCGATCAGCTCGATCCGATCCTGCATGGCATGGGCTTTGCCGGTGGCCGCGTCCCGCCCTGAGAGGATGATGGGATCAATGGCCCCGTCCAGCTCGGGAATGGCAATCTGCAGAGCCACCTGCACCGGGTGCAGCCCCAGGTCGCTGGCAGCCCATTCCTCCGTCGATTGAAACACCAAGGGCAGCGCCACCATGTAGGGGCGATTCAGCCGTTGCAGCGCTTCCACCGCCTTGGGGTGATCCTGCCGCGCCGGCCCCCCCACCAGGGCAAACCCGGTTAGCGACACGACCACATCCACAATGGGCGCTGTCTTCTGCGCGTTCCAGAAAAACTCGTTCACCGGCTTGGAGAAATCTAGACCCCCGGCAAACACCGGCACCACCCGCGCCCCGCGCGACTCCAGCTCTTGCACCATGGCCACGTAGTGGGCATCATCCCCCGTCACCAGGTGGGTGCGCTGCAGCACCAATCCCACGCAGGGAGCCAAGGGATCCTTCACGTCCTGCGGCAGATCCTCGCGGGCGTTGTACCAATCCAAATACTCCGCCAGACTGGCAAACATCTGCGGCGCCAAGGGGTGCCAGATGCCCATCTCCAAGTAGGTGACCGGCTCGGCAAAGGAGAGCTGCCCCCGCATCCCCGGCAGGTAGCGATCCGCCAGCATCAGCAAAAAGTTCTCCAGGTTCTCGCGGGATCCCCCCAGCCAGTACTGGAAGCTGAGCATGAAGTTGCGGGCATCCTGCGCCTTGTCGAAGGGCAGATACTTCAGCACCTTGGGCAGCGTCTGCAGCAGCTTCAGCATCCCCTCCTGGAAGTTGGATCCCTGCTGGCGCTTGCGCATGAACTGGGCAATGGCGCTCTTGGACTGGCCCAGCTGCGCCATAGAAAAGGATCCCATCTTGTTCAGGCGCATCACCTCCGGCATGGAGGGAAACACCACCACCGCATCCAGCCGCTCCCGCAGGGGCTGCACCGCCTGCACCACCTTCTGGGCAATGTCCTCGATGAAGATCAAGGATCCAATAAAGACATCGGCCGTTTCCAGATCCCGCCGAAAAGCCTCATAGCCCGCGGGATCCCGCAGCTCCTCCACCAGATAGCCGGACAGCTCCACCGCCAGCTTGGAGTTGTGGGCGTTGATGTGCTGCACTGCTGCGGTCAGGGCACTCTGATATTGCGGCTCCAACACCACATACACCACCTTCATCAAGCGGCGATCCCCTACCTCGGCAGGGGTAACGTGGCGGGTGATGGGCTTAACCAGAGTAAACATGCGGTCGCTCTCCGTCGTGCAATGCAAAAGATGGGGTGAACTGGGGAAAGGACTCCGTCCCGCTGACGCGATAGGCAGGATCCCCTATTGTCTGTTTCCCGTTCTACCAGAGAAACGGATCCCTGCTGGGAGCATGGCGGCAAGGTCGTAATAATTCGCAATGATCGCTGAGGTACTGTAAAGGGGAAGAGGATCCCTTCCCCAGAGAGCGTCCCCTTCTAAGGATCCAAAGGATCCAATGGACTTCTCACCCCGCGCCCGCCTTTATTCAGCACATGGGTGTAAATCATGGTGGTTTTGACATCTTTGTGGCCCAACAATTCTTGGACGGTGCGGATGTCGTAGCCGTTTTGCAGGAGATGAGTGGCAAAACTATGGCGGAAGGTGTGGCAACTGACCCGCTTGGGGATCCCGGTTTTTTGGACAGCTTGTTTAATCGCCCGTTGTAATCCAGACTCATGCAAATGATGGCGGCGGGTGATGCCAGTGCGAGGATCCTGAGATAACCTTTCTGCCGGAAAGACATATTGCCAGCTCCACTCCCGCTCCGCATTGGGATACTTGCGCTCCAAAGCAAATGGCAGATAGACTGAGCCGTATCCTTGTTCCAAATCCTGCTGATGTTGTCGCTTTGCCCAGAGCAAGTGTTCTTGCAAAGGTTCCACTAAGGTTTCTGGCAGCATCGTTAACCGGCTCTCCATCCCTTTACTATTGCGAATCACCAGTTGCCGTTGGTTAAAATCCACATCTTTGACCCGGAGCTGCTGGGCTTCCGCCAATCGCAAGCCACTGCCATACAGCACCTGCACCACCAAGCGATGGATCCCGGATAGATGCACAATGATGGCTTTGACCTCCTCAGGGGTTAAGACCGTAGGCAAATAGCGTGACCGTTTGGCTCGCACGGCGTCTAGGTCAAGGTCTAGCTCCAGATGCAGCACTTCTCGGTAAAGGAACAACAGCGCACTGAGAGCCTGGTTTTGGGTGGAAGCGGCAACCTTACCCTCCACCGCCAGGTGAGTGAGAAAGGCGTTGATTTCTTCGCCGCCCATCTCCTTGGGGTGTCGCTTGTTGTGAAACAAGATAAAGCGACGGATCCAGAGAAGATAAGATTTCTCGGTTTGGTAGGAGTAGTGTTTGACCCGGAGGGCATCACTGACTTGCTCCAGGAGCTTTCTGGGTCTAGGTATGGGTGTGTTAATGCTCATTCAGCCAGATAAAAACCCTTTGGAGGTAATTATCGCTCAAAATGTTGACTATACAGACAAATTAGGGTAGCATTACACTAGGCGATGGAAAAGTCTGCTTCTTAGGTGATTATCAGTCATCTAGCTGCAGAAACACATGTTAGCGATACAACAAAGGAGAAACCATGAACACAAAACAGATCCTCGGCCTAATCGGTTCAATCGTTCTTTTCATCGGGGTGTTCGCGCCTATCGTGAGCGTCCCGATCATGGGCAATATGAACTATTTCCAAAATGGCAAAGGTGATGGAACGTTGATATTGATTTTGGCGATAGTCTCCTTGGTGCTTGTACTCACGAAGAAATATAAAGGTCTATGGTTCACCGGTGTTGGTAGTTTGGCCGTAATGGCTTTTACTTTTATAAATTTCCAAATGAAAATATCCGACATGAAAAGTCAGATGGAAACAGAGCTTGCTGGCAATCCGTTTCGGGGTTTAGCAGACATGGCTATGCAGTCAGTGCAGTTGCAATGGGGTTGGGCGTTGCTCATTGTTGGAGCTGGGTTGGTAATTGCAGGCGCCGCGTTGAAAGATGAAAGCAATGAAAATCGCTAACAAGGCGCTGCACTCGGACGGCAATTCCGCTGCGCTTCATTGCCGCCGGTGAGCTTTAACGTTATGTTGCCAGCGCCAGAGTTGTGCCTAGTCAAGGTTGTTGGTAAGGGGGCGCTGGGGTCGGTGGGTAGCAGAGGCGATCAGCGCAAAATCTACACAACATAACAAGTCACTGCACCCGACCGTATGCTAAGCTATTCATATCATCCAAAGCCAGTGGCCGCGGGTGAGTTCAGACGTCATATTGCTTGTCTTATTAGTCAAATAGATTTAGTTTAGTCATTTGGAAGCAGCATGTCAGAAGGTAAGTTCCAGAACTATGCTCCACTTAACCCAAACACAGCAGAGAAAAAGTTTTGGGAATGCCTCAAAAAGACATTTCAGAATGAGCCATGCGTAGCTTACTTTAGGTATCCAATTTTTAAACGCACAGGCAATCTCACCAGAGAACCTGACGTTATCTTTATGCACAGAGATTTAGGATTGTGGGTATTTGAGTGTAAAGGGTGCAGTATCGCTAACATTGAAAGTATCGAAGGGCATCAGTGGAAAATGACTAATTGGCATAGGGAAGAGGAATTGCCTATGCTTCAAGCTGAGGATGGCATGTTTGCAATAAGTGCGAAACTCACAGAACGAAGAGAAACACGAGGACTGGTCGCCTCACACTACAGAGTGGTATTACCCTTTGTTAAAGAGCAAGAATGGCAAGATAAAGGATTTTCTGACTTGCCGTGTACCCATGGCGTTGTTTTGCTGGAGGAGGATCTGAAGCCATCGACTCTCCGAGAAAAACTACAGTTGGGCGCTTGCGAAAATCCACAGCGTCCTCTATCTGATGAACAGTGGCAAAACATAGTTGCTTTACTGGGCGGTTCGCTACCAAGACAAGAACCTAGAGCCATACCCACAGGAACGCCACCCGAAAATCCTGTAAGAGTCATCCATTATCTGGAATCTCGCCTTCGTTTTCTGGACGATCAACAGCAAAAGGTAGCTTTTGAGGTTCCAGATGGCCCTCAGCGTGTTAGAGGATTAGCAGGAACAGGGAAAACCGTTCTATTTGCCAAGAGAGCCGCAAAAATCCATGCCGCGCACCCTGACTGGAAAATTGCTTTTGTGTTTTTTACACAGGCACTTTACGACCAAATCATAGGTTTAATCAGTCTTTACTATCGTGAAATGGTTCGGCAGGATGAAGGAGATGTAGAGCCAAACTGGCACAATGTACAAGTACTACATGCTTGGGGTTCAAGAGAGCGTAACGGTTTCTACCGTAACTTAGCCCAAAAATCGGGAATACGTCCTCTGAGTGTCAAGGATGTAAGAGAGAGGATGGGGCGCAACTGCTCTCCATCAGAGGCTTTTGAGTATGTTTGCGATGATCTGGAGAAAAGGGTGCCGAACATACCTGTACTTTTTGATGCGATCTTGATAGACGAAGGACAGGATTTGCCCCCATCCTTCTATCGATTAGCTTATAAAAGTTTATCTGACCCAAAACGACTTTATTGGGCATACGACGAAGCACAGGGGATTGGAACCCTGACGGTACCTCGTCCTTTGCATATCTTTGGGCTTAATCCAGATGGAACACCAGTAGTAGATTTAGGTGGGAACAAACTTCCTGATGGAACCATAACCAGCCCTACCTACGAAGGAGGACTGCGCAAGGCACACAATTTAAACCGATGCTACCGAACACCTAAAATGCTTCTCATGGCTGCTCACGCTATCAACATGGGCTTACTGCGACAAGAGGGTTGTTTGCAAGGAGTGAGTAACAAAGAGGATTGGGAAAAACTAGGTTACACTGTTCTGGATGGAGATTTTTCAGATGCAAGTGTCAAAGCTGGCAAAACAGTCACAGTTACGCGCGAGGCAAAAAACAGCCCTCACCCCATAGACAGTGATGATTTTCCTCACAAGGACGCTTTAGGCTCACCTTTACGCATCCAGACTTTTTCGGATGAGTTGGAAGAGCAGGAATGGATTGCTCAACAAGTGGAGGAAGATCTGAAGTTAGGCTTCGACCCTTGGGACTTGTTGATTACTTGCCCCACTGGTGATAAAGAACAGCAGTACTTTGAAGCAATAAAATCTAAACTCTCAAGGCGAGGTATCCAAAGCGTTATTGCAGGTGTTGATACAAATCTGGATACCTTTCGCATGGATAACTGCATCACGATCTCAACAATTTTCCGAGCCAAGGGCAATGAGGCGTGGAAGGTTTATGCTTGCAGATTTCATTGTGCTACCCAGCCATTAGCTTGGAGAGGAGAGTCAGAACTACAGAAGCGTAACGAAGCCTTTGTTGCACTTACACGAGCGCGTATCTGGTGCGTTGTAACTGGGGTTGAGGGTGCGAGCCCAGTTTTTGAAGAATTGAGAGCTATTGTGCAACAGTACCCAAATCTAGCCTTTAAAGCATTCAATCAATCCTCATTGAAAAGGATTAATGATGAAGATTTTGAATAGCAAATTAGAAACTCGTATCAATATTTGCTACCAATTGTAAGTGCAACATAACAAATCACTGCACCCGACTTGAAGCTATACTTTAGTCATTACCCAAAACTATAGCTAGGTAGGTTAAGGTTGTCGCCTTAAGATTCTGGGAAACCAATGTGGGGCTACGCCCAGCGACCCATATCATGCCAACCTTTGTATGCTTAGCTATACTGGTGGCGGGTGAGTTCAACCGTTATGTTGCCAGCGCCAGAGTTGTGCCTGGTCAAGGTTGTTGGTAAGGGGGCGCTGGGGTCTGCAGGTAGCAAAGGCAATCGGTGTAAAATCTACACAACATAACGAGTCGCTGCACCTGACCCAGTGTTATGTTCTGAGCAGTTCCTAAAGCTGTTAGTAGCAGGTGAGCTTAGCCGTTAGCCAGCGCGACTTAATCTCAAGTGTAATAATATCCAACATCGAGGAGTTGGAAAGATGAACACAGTGATTACCATTCCTCTGGATGCAGATACAGCGAGACTTTACAGTCAAATTCCTGCTGACCTGCAAAGAAAGTTTCAGTTGTTACTTAACCTTTGGCTGCGCGACCTCATCGTACCACCGCGTCCCCTTCAGGTTGTCATAGATGAAATCAGCCAAAAAGCACAGGAGTGTGGCTTAACTCCTGAGATACTGGAATCTCTGCTGAATGTCGAATGAACCATGCTTTGTTTTTGATACCAATGTTGTTATCAGTGCGCTCCTGTTGAGATGTTCTGTCACTCGTCAAGTCTTTGACAGGGCAACACAGAGAGGCAAATTGCTTATCTCACGTGTGACCGTTGAAGAATTGAGCGATGTCCTGCGGCGCAAAGGATTTGAAAGGTATATAACCGAGGAAGAACGGATGGAGTTCTTGAGCACTTTTGTTAGAGATGGCGTCTTGGTGGAGATTGTAGAGCGCGTGGCGACGTGTCGTGATCCCAAAGACGACAAGTTTCTTGAACTGGCTGTTAATGGCAAGGCAAGATGTGCGTGCCGTTAGATGTACCCAGAGACAAGATGATGAGCAAGCTCAAATGCCCTCATTGCGGGAACCCAGAGATCCCTGTCCTCTGCAAGGTGTGCCTCGGCTCAACTGTGCCTGCGACCTGCAAAGCGTTATGAATCTTTGTTTGAGTCGTAATTGAGAGGAAATAGGTGAGCTATAATTCCTAATGGACTTTTCTTTTCATTGCAGGTTGGGTAATGCAAAAACAGGAAGTCCTTACATTACTGGCAAATCACCAGAACACTCTGAAGGACTTTGGCGTAAAGTCTCTAATGCTCTTTGGTTCAGTAGCAAGGGATGAAGCGCAAACAGACAGTGATATCGATCTGCTAGTAGAGTTTGACCGTCCAGTTGGATTGTTCACTTTTGTACGCTTGAAACGATATCTAGAGGAAATTTTAGAGAGTCCGGTTGATCTAGGTACGCCTGACTCCCTCAAGCTCTATCTGCAAGAATCCGTTCTCCGGGAGGTGGTTCGTGCCTTCTAGAGATTGGCAGAACAGAGTAAGAGACGTGCTAGCTGCGATTGAAGAGATTCGAGAGTTTATAAAAGACATCACGTTCGATGAATTTCAAGTCGATCGAAAGACAGTTGGGGCAGTTTTGTATAATCTTGCAATTATTGGTGAAGCAGTTCGCGGCATTCCACCAGAGGTGGAGGCTTCGCATCCTGAAATTCCATGGGACGAAATGCGGGGAATGCGGAATATTGTGATCCATGAGTATTTTCAAGTGAGTTTGTCCATCATCTGGCAAACGATTCAAGAAGATCTTATTTTATTAGAAACCTCTAATTGATAAACCCTTAAGAGAAATGTATAATGTCGGAAGTAACAGCAGCATTAGACCTCACCTCATGCCCGGCTCCGATCCAGCGCGCCCATTTACTGTGGTGGTTGCCGACAACTTCCACTATGTGGAGAAATATAAAGAGTACGAGTACGGAAAGTTTGAGACCCTCGAAGCCGCAATTGCCGCTTGTAAGCGTATCGTCGACGAGTTTTTGATTGAGGCTTTGCGGCCCAGCATGACTGCTGACGAGCTCTACAGCGAATACACTTCGTTTGGAGACGACCCGTACATCGTTGGCTCGGAGGAGCCGGAAGTTCCCTTCTCAGCCCGTACCTAAGCAAAGGCGCGGTGTCTGGAGTTATGTGGATCCCGATCTGCACAAAACGCTGATGAGGATGAATCCGACAAATTGCCGGAGCAGCATCGGAAATAGAGGCAATTAAGTTAGATGAGGATCCCTCTGGGCCAGGATATATGGTTGTTTCAGACTGCAGGAAAGCAACTTGGGGATCCCAGGTTCCCCTAGTCTGCTTTGGGAGACAGATAAGGGGTATGTTTGTGTTGGCCGGTTAGAGATCGAAGGCAGGACAAATGTCCCAAACTTGTTCGGAATGACTATCGCAAACGGAGCTATTGTACTGGCTACCGTCTCATCGCCATTTGAATTGACTGTAAATAAACACACAAGCTCTCAAGCACGGGGGGGCAACGGTGGGCATTGGATCCCGGGAACCAGGGATTCCAGCAAGCCGCTACAGGCATCCCAGAGCAGCTCGATCACGTAATGGAATCCAGCCTCACCCCCGTAGTAGGGATCCGGAACTTCTTCGTCAGAATGAGAGCGGCAATAGCTGCACATCAGGCGCACTTTCTCGGCATATTTTCCCTGGGGATCCAAGCTGAGAATGTCGCGGTAATTTTGTCGATCCATAGCCAGGATCAGGTCAAACTCGCGCAGGTCGGCAGGTCGAATCTGGCGGGCCTTGCCTTGTAGCTCTAGGCCATAGCATCGGGCTGCTTGTTGCATGCGCCTATCTGGGGGGCTGCCGATGTGATAGGCTGCCGTACCTGCTGAGTCGCAGATAATTGCTTCCTTATGGCCGCTGCTGCGCAAAAGGTGATTGGTGATGCCCTCAGCAGTGGGAGAACGACAGATGTTGCCCAGACAGACGAACAGAAGCTTTTGGCTCATGACAATCTCAACAGCAGTAGAGAACTCCTCTCACCTTATAACAATGCCCATCTAATCTAATGGTTCTTTGGTCTGAGCATAATAGTTCTTCGTTCTGAGCGCAGAAGAGCACAGACGGCAACGAACGGTGTTTGCGAGCCAGTCTCATCTGCCACTGACGGGAACAGAGCGGATCCCATGTGCTGGCCCACCACGGGATGTATTCGCTCACAGCAGCAGAGTGGAGTCCTCCCTCATTTTCCACCAAGTTTCCCACCAAGAGCCGCTGCAATGATCTAACAGCAGCTATTGGGAAGCCTGTCGCTTTGAGCATCACAGGTCTAATCGAACCGACAAGGGATCCCCAGGCACTGCTGCAATAGCTTCAGGTACTCTTGTCCATCCATGAGAAAGGCGCCGAAACGGGCCAGATGCGGGTTCATCAACTGAGCGTCGAAGAGGCGAAAGCCCCGCTCTCGCAAGTGCTCCACCAACTTCACCAGGGCCACCTTCGAGCCGTTGGGAATGCGGTAGAACATGGACTCGCCGATAAACGCCGCCCCAAGGGCAATACCCAGGATCCCGCCTGCCAAGGTCTCTCCCTGCCAGGTTTCAAAGCTGTGGGCAAAGCCAGACCGGTGCAGAGCTGCGTAAATCTGCTTCAGCTCGGGGCTAATCCAGGTTTGGTGACGAGCGGCACAGCCCTCTACCACCTGCTCAAAAGCGCAGTTCAGCCGCACCTGAAAGCGACCGCTGCGCACCAAGGGCCGCAACGAACGGGGGCAGTGAAATCGCTCATCGAGGGGGATCACCGCGTGCTGGTCGGTGCTGTACCAAGCCAGGGATCCCGTCTCTTCGTCGGCCATCAGAAAGTAGCCTTGGGCATAGCCTGACAGAATGGTGGCCAGATCCACCTGCATTGCCTCAGTTGCGCTCCTCAAGATTGCCATTCTGCAGAGAGGCTGGCAAAATCCCCCCCATTGGCCCTGGGGTGACAATCCACACAGGCGCTCACCCGCACAGGAGTGGGAAACTCCACTTGCAGATGCAGGGCACGGAAATAGCGAGAATCTGCCAAGCGATAGGGCACCTGTTCCCCTTGTCGCAGGGGCCGGGAGTTGGGCCGCAAATAGCCCCAGGCCAGTTGTAAAGCCACACCGCTCAGGGGCTGGATCTGCTGGCCATAGTGGTTGGGATCCTGCAGCAGCCGTCGCCAGGTTTCGGTGGGCAACACTTGGGCGGGCAACGCCACATGGCAACTGCCACAACTGCGCACATATTGAGCCTGCTCCAGTTGGGCTTGAGTCAGGCTCTGCTGCGCTTGTGCCCCCAGGTTCTGGGCCGATCCCGCCAGCAGGGATCCCATAAACCCGGACAGGATGACTACCATGCTCCAGATCCAAAACCGCCGGCGTCGTCCTTGCAAAGGAGCCATGCTCTCACACCCACTGCCCATGCTTTCCCACTCTAGATCAGGTGGCCGCTCGCCACAGTGGGACGGAGTCCATAAGATCCGGCCTCAACTGCTGGGATCGACTTGATCGACTTGGCCTATTTTTGGAGGAGCTTGAGAGATCGCGGATCTGATACATTTACGCTGAACACTGCTGAACATCACTGTTCAACTATGCAGCGATAGCATTCTGTTTGTTTCCAAACAGAATGGCGGTATCCCGCAAAGCTTTGAGTAGAATACCCAAAGCGCAGTTTCCGTGTCGTCTTACTACCAATTTTCTGCTTTGCTTTGGCTACCATGTTGGCAGACTCGAAAAGATCAACTGGTAGTAATCCGTACTGAACATATTATACATTATTTTCAGTATAGTTGAGCTTATTATTGACTAGAGTCATGCTCTACAATCGCCTCTACAATCAGAGAGCCGAGCCGCATCGTTCGCATGACCTACTGCCTTGGCATCATCACCCGCTTTGGCTTGGTGATGGCGGCAGATTCCCGCACCAACGCCGGGGTGGACTACGTCTCCACCTACCAAAAGCTGTTCGATTTTTCCGTGCCCGAAGAGCGGGTGATCTTGATCTGCACCTCCGGCAACCTGTCCATCACCCAGGGCGTTTTGACCGAAGTGCAGCGGGATCTGCGCCAACAGGAAAGTTCCAATCTCCACACCTTCCCCCATCTCTACGACGTGGCCCGCTACCTGGGATCCAAGATTCGGTACATCCAGGAGCAAGACCGGCCCTGGCTGGAAAAAGACGGCATCGACGCCCAGTGCAGCCTGTTGTTGGGGGGACAGATCCGAGGCGAGGAGCCGGCCCTCTTTTTGATCTACAGCCAGGGCAACTGCATCCAGGCCACCCCGGAAACCCCTTTTTTGCAGGTGGGGGAAACCAAATACGGCAAGCCAATCTTGGATCGCACCCTCTCCTACGAAACCTCGCTAGCAGATGCGGCCAAATGCGCTCTCCTCTCCATTGACTCCACCATGAAATCCAACATCTCCGTCGGCCCCCCCATCGATTTGGTGATGGTGCAAGCGGATCAGTTCAAGGTCACCCACCGTCTGCGCCTGCGCACCGGGGATCCCTACCTGGCCAAGATGCGCAAACTGTGGGAGAGCGCCCTCAAACAAGCCTTCGACCAAATGCCCCCCATCGAGTGGGACTACTCGGATCCAGTCGATCAAGAAGAGCCGCTCGACTGAGGAGAGCAGATTGGTAGGATAGGGGTTGCTCTATCTCTGCCCAACCCTTGCCATGTCAGCCCACACCTTTCAAGACTTGATCTTTCGCCTGCAACAGTTTTGGGGGGAGCAGGGCTGCTTGATCCTGCAACCCTACGACCTGGAAAAAGGCGCCGGCACCATGAGCCCTCACACGTTTTTGCGCGCCTTGGGGCCGGATCCCTGGCGAGTGGCCTATGTCGAACCCTGTCGCCGCCCCACCGATGGACGCTACGGTCAAAACCCCAATCGCCTGCAGCACTATTTTCAATACCAAGTGTTGATCAAGCCCTCCCCCGATGACATTCAAGATGTGTACCTAAATAGCCTGCAAGCTTTGGGCGTGAACCCGGCAGAACACGATGTTCGCTTTGTGGAAGATGACTGGGAATCTCCCACCTTGGGGGCTTGGGGCGTGGGCTGGGAAGTGTGGCTGGACGGCATGGAAGTAACCCAGTTCACCTACTTTCAGCAGGTGGGCGGACAAGATTGTCGCCCGGTTTCTGTAGAAATTACCTATGGGCTAGAGCGCCTGGCCATGTATCTGCAGGGGGTGGATTCGGTTTTCGATCTCTGCTGGAATGAGCATCCTTCTCTGGGACGGATTACCTATGGACAAATCTATTTCCAAAATGAGGTCGAGCAATCTTATTACAACTTCGAGTATTCCGATCCGGAGATGCTACTGGAATTGTTCCGGCTCTACGAAGCCGAGGCCAAGCGTTTGATCGAAACCACCCAACAGAAACTGCAGAAACAGGTGTTGCCGGATCGGTTGGCCGTGTCTCTGCTCCTGCCCGCCTACGACTATGTGCTCAAGTGCTCCCACACCTTTAACCTGCTCGACGCTCGTGGTGTCATTGCTGTAGCCGAGCGCACCCTCTACATTGGGCGCATCCGTAACCTGGCTCGACAATTGGCGGAGCTGTACGTTAGCCAAGCCGATCGACCGGGATCCGGCTATGCCCTGCGGCAACCGGAACCCGCTTTGGTTTACAGGGGTGCCTCTCCCCAGAGTTAATTCTTGAGAAAGGGATCCCACCTTTGGCTATGATGAGAGATTGGTGTCAGCAAGGTGCTGGCTGCCCGAAGCAGCTCTTGTGGAAAGTCAGTGACCTCGTTTTCATCCTCTTTTTCTGACCAGTTCACCTTACTTTTTTCGGAAAAGCTTTATGTTTTACCATCATCCCGTCACTCGGGTTTCCATCTTTATTGATGGCAATAATATGTTTTATGCTCAACAGAAAAATGGCTGGTTTTTTGACCCACGCCGGGTGCTGGATTATTTTGTTAGATCACAGCCGAATGTTGAATTGGTCAACGCCTTTTGGTACACCGGCATCAAGGATCCCCATGATCAGAGGGCCTTTCGAGACGCTCTGATCAGCATGGGCTTCACTGTGCGCACCAAGATCCTCAAAGAATATCGAGATGAAGACTCCGGTCGGTACTCCCAAAAAGCAAATCTGGATATCGAAATAGTAATCGATATGTTCAACACCGTTGGCCAGTACGATAGGATCATTCTATTTAGCGGCGATGGAGATTTTGAGCGGGCCGTCGAGCTGTTGCGTTCCAAAAACACGCTGATTACAGTTGTCTCCACCGAAGGGATGATCGCCCGCGAGCTGCGCAACGCCACCGACCGCTACATCGACCTCAATGACATTCGCCCCTACATTGAGAAGTTAGACAAGTAGTGCTTTGGGCAGGGTTCTGGACTGCTTCCTCTGCCGTCGGGTCAGACCCATAGCCTCCTGGCGAGCTGGCGACAACACCGCCTAAGTTCGTTCTGGCTTTTTCCATCTTCACGGATCCCATCCCTGCCACACAAGCGGCACGTCTGTTGTACCGGCTCTAGTCAGCGCTGCCGGAAAGGAGCTGTCCCGGCCAATTCCAGTAGGGTGCTCTGGTGTCCGGCAGAAGGGCTGTGTCTTCTCCCCTTGGCAGCCAACTTCTGGGCAACCTCAGTTCAGGCAGGGGAGCAGAGAGGCTAGCATTGTAAAAAATCTTTGCCCTGATCAGGTTTTTATGACCGGCGTTCCTGTCTCCCGTATTCGCAACTTTTCCATCATCGCCCACATCGACCACGGCAAATCCACCCTCGCCGATCGCCTCCTGCAGGAAACGGGCACCGTTTCAGCCCGCGAGATGAAGCCGCAACTGCTGGACAGCATGGAACTGGAGCGGGAACGGGGCATTACCATCAAGCTGCAAGCGGCCCGCATGAACTACCGTGCCCAAGACGGCCAAGATTATGTTTTGAACCTGATCGACACACCGGGGCATGTGGACTTCACCTACGAAGTCTCCCGCTCCCTGGCCGCCTGTGAAGGGGCGCTGCTGGTGGTGGATGCCTCTCAAGGGGTGGAGGCCCAAACCCTGGCCAACGTCTACCTGGCCCTGGAGAACAACCTGGAAATTATTCCGGTGATCAACAAAATCGACCTGCCGGGGGCCGAGCCGGAGCGGGTCATTGCCGAGATTGAGCAGGTGATCGGCCTTGATTGCAGCGGGGCAATCCTGGCCTCTGCCAAGGTGGGTATTGGCATTCAAGAGATTCTGGAGGCCATTGTGCAGCGGGTGCCGCCCCCACGGGATACGGTGGCGGAGCCCCTGCGGGCCTTGATTTTCGATAGCTACTACGACGCCTATCGCGGCGTGATCGTCTATGTGCGCATCATGGACGGGGAGGTGAAAACGGGGGACAAGATTTGCTTTATGGCCTCTGGCCGAGAATACGAGATTACCGAGCTGGGGGTGATGCGTCCCAACCAAGAGCCGGTGGATGCCCTACATGCGGGCGAGGTGGGCTACATGGCCGCCGCCATCAAGAGCGTGGAACACGCCCGTGTTGGGGATACCATCACACTGGTGAATCGCAAAGCTCCTGAGCCCCTGCCCGGCTACAAAGAAGCCAAGCCGATGGTGTTTTGTGGCCTGTTCCCCAGCAGCTCCGATCAGTACGCCGAACTCAAAGAGGCTCTGGAAAAGCTCAAGCTCAACGATGCTGCCCTGTACTTTGAGCCAGAAATTTCCAGCGCCATGGGCTTCGGCTTCCGCTGTGGTTTTCTGGGCCTGCTGCACATGGAGGTGGTTCAGGAACGCCTAGAGCGGGAGTACAATCTCGATCTGGTGATCACAGCTCCGACGGTGGTGTACCAAGTTACCCTCAACAACGGCTCTGTAATTCGGGTGGACAATCCCAGCAAGCTGCCTCCCCCCAACGAGCGCACCAGCATTGAGGAGCCGATTGTCAGGGTAGAGGTGATTCTTCCTGAGGAATTTGTCGGTACCGTGATGGAGCTGTGTGAGACCAAACGCGGCACTTTTAAAGACATGAAATATCTGGCGCAGGGTCGGACTACGCTGGTGTATGAGCTGCCCCTGGCGGAAGTGGTCACCGACTTTTTCGACCAATTGAAATCACGCACTCGTGGTTATGCCAGCATGGACTACCAAATGATTGGCTATCGCGCCGATGATTTGGTGCGTTTGGACATTTTGATCAACGGCGATGTGGTGGATTCTCTATCCACGATTGTGCATCGGGATAAAGCTTTTTATGTAGGCCGTTCCCTAGTTGCCAAGTTACGGGAGCTGATCCCACGCCATCAATTTGAAGTGCCCATTCAGGCGGCAATTGGCTCTAAGGTGATTGCTCGTGAAACCATACCAGCCCTGCGCAAAAACGTCTTGGCCAAATGCTACGGAGGAGATGTGACCCGCAAACGCAAGCTTTTGGAAAAACAAAAAGAGGGGAAAAAACGCATGAAGGCGGTGGGAACGGTGGATGTGCCCCAAGAAGCGTTTATGGCCGTGCTGAAGCTGCAGAATGACTAGGGCGATGGGCACTCAACTGGGGCGGGAAGAGGTGTTGGCCTGGCTACAGGAGCGGGTGTCTCCTCCTCGCCTCCGCCATATCTTGGGGGTAGAGGGGATGGCCCGACAGCTGGCGGCCCACTACGGGCTGGATGAGCAGAAAGCTGCTTGGGCAGGGCTGATGCACGACTTGGCCAAGGCTTTCCCGCCGGAGCAACTGTTGCAAAGGGTGGCTCAGGAACGGGAGCTGGATGAAATTGAGCGGGCCGAACCTCACATCCTGCACGCTGAGGTGGGATCCCTGGTGGCGCGGGAGCAGTTTCAGGTACAGGATCCGGAGATTTTGGCGGCCATTGCCAACCACACGCTAGGGCAGCCCGGCATGGATCCGCTCAGTTGCGTGGTTTTCGTGGCCGATGCCCTGGAGCCGAATCGGGGCAACAGCCCAGAATTGGAGCGGTTGCGGCAGATGGCTTTTGTAGATTTGTCTAAAACCGTAGTGGGAGTATGTGACTTGAGCCTAAAATTTTTGCTAGACCGGAATCAGGTGGTTCATCCGCGCACACTCATGACTCGGAATCATTTTTTGTTACATCCTTTAGAAAAAGCGGTGTCCTAGGTTAACTCAGTCGTTTCAGGAGGGTTTTAGTTGCTACATCTCATGCCTGCCCCTGCTGGGGATCCCATCTATTGCATGGCGCTGAGTGCAGCTCGCGCGGCAGAAGAGAAAAAAGGTGGCGATATCGTTCTGCTGGATGTATCCCAAGTCTCCACTTTGGCAGATTACTTTCTTCTGGTCAGCGGCTACTCGCTTACGCAAGTCCGCGCCATTGCCCGAGCAATTGAGGAAAAGGTTTGGGACGAGTGGAAACAAACTCCGCGCCGCATCGAAGGGCAGGAATCGGCCTCTTGGATACTGATCGACTATGCCGATCTCATTGTCCATGTGATTATGCAACAGGAAAGGGACTACTATGACCTAGAGTCTTTCTGGATCCAGGCTCAGCGAGTCGATCTGCCCATAGCAGGCTAAATCTATTTGTTTTGGATCCCTGGATTTGGCAGTTCTTCAGAGCTTGGAGCCAAGGGAAGAGTTGCTCTTTACAACTCTTTAACTGCCTTCCAGGGCCTCCTTGACAGACAGAAGTTTTAGTCAATTGTCAAGAAATATGTAAGTTTCTTAATATTCCCGCAATTTCTTACACAGTCACGTGTTAGGGTAGTGAATGACAAATAGCTGAGTAAGATCTTCCTGCCTTTTGCAGTCGAGTTTCTATAGTCTTTGTTAAACGCTCTACCTTGTTTCTCTTGAACGCTGATAATTCTTCGTTGGTACTGAATACCAGCAAAAAGATTTTCCAGCTGCTGATGGCTCCTATTGGCTGCTTTCAGCGGCAAGTGGAAAGGCAAACGAGGCGAATAGAGGAGGCAAGGATTGGCTGCACAAGAGGATCTTACGAACGAAACCGAAACTTCTTCCCGACGGCAGACTTAACTGCAACCGGCTTAAATGGTCGGCTTGTAGGCAAAATCCAGTGCCAAAAGCAGCGGAGGAAGATGGGGAAGCAGCGTTTTTTGTTTAATGTCTGTTTTTAAGAGCGACAGGGATTTTTAGGAGGGACATTCATCATGGAAAAGATGTTGGTTAATATTGTTGAGTACCTGGCATTGGGAGAACTGGAAACTATCCTCTCCACTGAGCACCCCCATCAACAGGTGTTTCATGACGCTAGGGAGCGGGAAGCGATGATGCAGCAGATCCTAAACCGGGTCCCCGCCATCTACATGTGGCTGGCTGCCGATGAGTGTCCCAGCCGCGATCAACTCAATTCCTCTGAGCTGGAATTGCTGCGGTCGGTAGTGCGGGATGTGGTCAATCAAAAACTCCAACAAGCCTCTTTTGGCCTTGACCCCTATGCGGGATCCATGTCAGAGGTCTTCTACGGATAGAGGGGGCGGGCTTAAGCTACACTGCAAAGGCGTTGCCTTAGCTTGTTGCCTCTGCCCATGTTGCCTGTTTACTATTCTGATATTTTCCTCAGCCACGATACTGGGCCATTTCACCCCGAGCGTCCGGCTCGCTTGCAGTCCATTGTTAAGGCGCTGCGTGGTGCCCCTTTTGCCAACCAGTTGGAATGGCGGGATCCCCCCTTGGCGGAGCTGGCAGAGCTGGAGCGAGTACACTCGCGTCGGCACATTCAACAGGTGGCTGAGTTGGCAGCAGCAGGTGGGGGACACATTGATGCCGACACTGCTCTCTCGGAGAGAAGTTTTGAAGCGGCGCGCCTGGCTGTGGGAGCTTGGATTGCCGGCTCTGCCTCGGTTTTGACCACCGCTCAGCCAGCGCTGGTGCTGTGTCGTCCGCCTGGGCATCACGCAGAGCCAGAACGGGCAATGGGGTTTTGTTTATTCAGCAACGCAGCCATTGCGGCGCTGTGGGCGCTGGATCAGCCGGGGGTGAAGCGGGTGGCGATTTTCGATTGGGATGTTCACCACGGCAACGGCACGCAGGCGGTGGTGGAGCGCTATCCCCAACTGGCCTATGCCTCCATCCATCAGTTTCCCCTCTACCCCGGCACCGGCTCCGCTCGCGAAACCGGGATCCACGGCAACCTCTGCAACGTGCCTTTGCCTGCTGGCTCGGATTGGTTGGCCTACAAAAAGGCCCTCGACGAGAAGATCTTGCCGTTCTTGCAAGCGTTCCAGCCGGATTTGCTGCTGGTGAGCGCCGGCTTCGACTGTGCCAAAGGGGATCCCCTGGCCGGTATGCAGCTAGAGCCGGAAGCCTTTGGCCGCATGGCCCGCCTTTGCCTGGAGCAGGTGACCCGCAAAACCCTCTTCGGCTTGGAAGGCGGCTATAACCTGGACAACCTGGCGCGCGGCTGGCTGAGCCTGGCCCAAGCTTGCCTGGAGAGTTAACCTTTCCACTTCACCTTGGGTAAAATCTGCCGCACATCCACCCGATCCTTGTACTTGAGAGCAAAGTTGAGCAGCGAATCCAAGAGGGAATCGGACAGATAGTGGGGCTGGAGGCCCAGGTCTAGGAGCTTGGTGTTTTTGGCGTTGTAGTAGTGCTCTTCCAGCTCGACGCGGGGGTTCTCCAGGTGGTTGATTTCCACCTTCAGGCCCATGGTGGCTCCCGCCTTTTGCACCAGCAACGCCAGTTGCTCAACACTAAATTGCTCTGTGAACTGGTTCATCACCCGGAATTGGCCCGGCTCGGCAGGGTGAGCAATGGCCAGCTCCACGCAGCGCACCGTGTCGCGGATATCCAGGAAACCGCGGGTCTGGCCGCCCTTGCCATACACTGTCAGCGGATGGCCCACGGCCGCTTGAATGCAGAAGCGGTTCAGAGCTGTGCCGAATACGCCATCGTAATCGAGACGGTTGATCAGCACCTCGTCCATGCCGGTTTCTTCTGTGAGCACGCCGTATACCACCCCTTGGTTGAGGTCGGTGGCCCGCAGGCCCCACACGCGGCAGGCGAAGTGGATGTTGTGGCTGTCGTGTACTTTGGAGAGGTGATACATGGATCCCGGCTGCTTGGGGTAGGGCAGGGTATCCTTGCGGCCATTGTGCTCGATGGTGATGTACCCCTCCTCAATGTCGATGTTGGGGGTGCCGTACTCACCCATGGTGCCCAGCTTCACCAGGTGGCAATCGGGAAATTCCTCTTTGATGGCGTAGAGGATGTTCAAGGTGCCCACCACGTTGTTCACCTGGGTCATTACCGCGTGTTCGCGGCTGATCATCGAGTAAGGGGCAGAGCGCTGCTCGCCAAAGTGAACAATGGCCTCCGGCGGGAAGCGGCGCATGCAGGAGATCAGGGCTTCGTAGTTGGTAACGTCGCAGACAAAGATGGGAATGTCCTTGCCGGTTAGCCCCTTCCAGCGATCCACCCGTTGCTCTAGCTGGGCAATGGGGGTCAGGGTAGAAACCCCCAGTTGCAGATCCCAGAGGCGGCGGACGTAGGAATCGAGAATGGCCACCTCATAACCCCTGTTGGATAGGTGCAGGGCTGTCGCCCAGCCACAGTATCCGTCACCACCAATAACCAAGACTCTCATTAGGGAAGCAAAATTCGGCTGCAGACGAATCTACCAAGTTATGGCACCAAAGACAAACTCTCCTGGGATCCCTTCGGGGTGCTGGATAGCCCCTTATTCGATGCGAGGCGGGTTGTCCAGGGTATAAACCGTGGTCTCGGCGGCAATGGCACGGCGCAGGTGAGCTGGGACTTGGTAGAGGCCCAGAAGGGTGATGCCATCGATGAATTGCAGTGCCCCTCGCTCGGGATCCAACTGTTGGCTCAGAATCTGGTCGATCTGCTCCGGCTCTGGCCTGGGGGAGATGGGATCCTGAGCTGCCAGGGCAAAACCCAGCGGGCCACCGTAGGTGGGGGCATAGATGGCGTAGGGCTGCACAGCGGCAAACACCGTTTTCAGGGTGCGAACAATGCGGGTGTGTTGATGAAGCTCAACCGGACCCGTCGGCCCGGCTTGGATGGTGAAAGCCCCATCGGGCTGCAACTTGGAGCGGATCTGGCGGAAAAACTCCTGGGTGAAGAGGCGATAGGCAGGGCCGGACTCAATGGGATCGGAGAGATCGGAAAGGATCACATCCCAAATGGGGCCTGTTTCCTGGAGAAAATCCAAGGCATCGGCAATCACCACCTCCACCCGCGGATCTTCAAAGGATCCCTGGTGCATTTCCGGCAGGTGCTCTCGGCAGGCTGCCACCACCTCCCCATCGATGTCCACCATCACCACCTGCTCCACCGAGCGCCAACGCAGCACCTCCCGCAGCGTTGCCCCTTCTGCCCCCCCCAACACCAGTACCCGCCGGGGGATCCCGCCCGCTTGCACGACCTGCACCATAGCCGGATGAACCAAAGCCTCGTGGTACAGAAACTCATCCACGGTAGTGGATTGCCAATGCCCATCCAGCATCAGACCCTTGCCGAAGGCCCCCGTCTCGGCGATCAGCATCTCCTGGAAAGGGGTTTTTCGGTAGGCCAAGATGCGCGTGACGGCACGGGCGGTGTAGTCCCAAGGGGTAAAGTACTCCTGAACCCAGAAGAAACTTCTCGGGCTGCTCATAAGCACCTCGCTACAGCTTTTTCCAGCAACATAGACTGACCTCTGGGGTGAATCGGATCCCACCCAGCCTACAGATGGCCCCCATGACAGTTTGGAAAAAGCTGCGATTGGCGAAGATCTCAGCGCCTTCGTCGGCTCGCTTCGCAGGTGAGCACCTCAGCCGAGTCTGGGGCCTCTTCCAGGAGTGTCGGTTGCGCGGTGCGGCGGGGCACCTTGCGCAGGGAATATCGTCGCGCTTGAAACACGTCGATCAGATATTCACAGGCCGCTTCCGGTCGGGTGTGGCGACCACAGGTGAACACATCCACCGCCGCGTAGCCCGCTTCGGGCCAGGTGTGAATGGAGATGTGGGATTCCCCCAAAAGAGCGAGGGCTGTAATCCCCTGTGGCTCAAATGGATGGCACAGCTCTCCCAAAAAGGTGGAGTTGGAGCGTCTGGCTGCCTCTCGCAAAGCCTGTTGCACCAGAGAGGCATCATCCAAAAGTTTGGCCGGGCAGTCGTAAAGCTCCAGGATACAGTGGATCCCGATCAGAGCTGGAGACCTATCCCCTAATTGGCCAGATAGTGTGTGCAGCATACTATCCCCTAATTGGCCAGATAGAACTGATTAGAACCAGAGGCTGCACAGAAAGCGCAGCTTTACCATTATCTCACAATTGACATACTCCCCTGCCTAAAGGCAGGGGATTCTGGTTCCTGGTTCTGCGACAGCACTTACCGTGTCAGGTTGCCCCTCCACAGCAGCGGTGCTCATCGCGGCAGCGGGCCGTAGGCCTTAGGGCGGGGCTTCAGACCCAGTTTTTTGGTAAAGCCAAACTACCCTCCCCAGCAGCTTTTTTCTTAACCGAAAGTTAACCCTAGGCCCAATCTGGAGCTACTGCACCACCGACACCAGCGTTCCGGGAAGGGGCTGGAGAAGCTAGGGCTGCTGCTCCTTTGAAGAGGGAGAGGGGGGATAGAGCAGGGCTTCCAGCTCCTGCAGCGCTTGCTCCAGGTTGTCGTTGACAATCACGTAGTCAAATTCGTCTTGGGCATCCAATTCCTTGCGGGCCTGTTCCAGGCGGCGCTCGATGCTGGCCTCTGAGTCTTGTCCGCGCTCGCGGATGCGACGTTCCAGCTCTTCCAGAGAAGGGGGACAGAGAAAGATGCGAATGGCATCTGGGTACTGTTGCCTCACCTGACGGGCCCCCGCCAGCTCAATTTCCAGCAGCACATCCTGACCCTGATTGAGTTTTTGGAACACGATCTCGCGGGGAGTGCCGTAAAAGTTGCCCGCATACTGTGCCCATTCCAACAGCTCGTTGGCTTCAATCAAGTTGAGAAATTCCTCCCGGCTGCGAAAGTAGTAGTTGACACCTTCCTGTTCGCTGGGGCGGGGGGGGCGGGTGGTGACCGAAACCGAGAGATACAGCTCGGGGTGGCGCTGGCGCAACTGGTTGACCAGCGTACCCTTACCCACTCCGCTGGGCCCTGTCAAAACCACCAAGCGACCGCGCGGGGTAGGAGCCGGAAGGGATCCCTGCTGCTGCGTACACTCAGAGGAAACCGGGGTAGGAGAGGTTGGCATAGACAGAGACCGACGCAAGACGGCTGGGCAATTGACTTGTTTGGGTTTGTTTTAGGATATCTCACTTCTGGTTTCTCAAACGGCTCACAGCGATGGGCTTTCACTCGGTCTCCTCTGACAAACCGGGCTTGGCCGTGAGGAAGCGGTTGGCAACGGTTTCGGGTTGGATGGCGGAGAGGATAACGTGCCCGGAATCGGTGATAATGACAGCGCGGGTACGACGACCATAGGTGGCATCTATCAACTGGCCCCTCTCGCGGGCATCGCTGATGATGCGTTTGATGGGAGCTGACTCGGGACTGACAATGGCGACCACACGCCCAGCGGCGACGATGTTGCCAAAGCCAATGTTGATTAGGCGGGTATCCATGGGGTGATGAGGGAACCTAACGGTTGTCCGGCCAGCAACCTTCATTAAGGTAGCAAATGGGGCTCTTTCGCGGGTTTGCCACAACGACACCTGAGTTCTCGGCCAATGGGGCAGTGGGTTTCGGCGACAAATCCCGTTCGGGTGAGCCGCAAAAAGGCTGTGGTTGCATAACAAGCTGCACCCTCCCAAACAACTTGCCCTGTTTATCGAGGACGGTAAAATCGTCAACATGAAGCCACTTCAATAGAACTTGAACTGTAAGCCTCAAAGGCCGCCGCTGTGGTAAGCAGTTTGAGGCAGCTCTGAAAACGAAAAGATCGACCCAGCACCCCAAGCTTGAATAGATTTCTTCCTTGCCTATGCTTGACCTGACTTGGCTGGATCCCCTTGTCCAGCACTTTCAACTGGGGGATCCAGAGCCACCCGAAGCCATCCGAGTGGGCCTCATTCACCAAACTTGGAAACTCAACACCTCTGAGGGATCCTTCATCGTCCAGCGCCTTCACCCCCGATTTGATCCTGCTGTCACTGAAGATGGTCAAGCCATCGGCCAATGGCTGAGACAACACGGCTTCCCCGTCCCCCAATTCCGCCGCGCTCGCGATGGATCCCTGCACTTGTCCTGGGCAGAAGGGCTGTGGCGGGTCATGGATTGTCTGCCGGGATCCTGTCACCCAACTCCTCCCAATTGGGGCTATCTGGAAGAGGCGGGGGCAGCCGTTGGACGCCTGCATCGACTCTTGGCCCAGATGGACTATCGTTTTCGCTTCCAGATCCCGCATTTTCACGATACGGCTCACCTTTGGCAACAGCTACGCCAGTATGAGCCGGCCCCAGAAGTGCAGGCAGAATGGCAGTTTTTAATCGAAACTGTGCCCAATCTTCTGCTGCCCTCGGGGATCCCAACTCAAATCATCCATGCCGATCTCAAGTTCAACAACTTTTTGTTCGATGAGCAGGGGCGATTTGTGGGCCTGGTGGATCTGGACACCTTTATGTATCACAATCTCTATGTTGAATTGGGGGATGCCCTGCGCTCCTGGGGCAAACGAGGAAATACCCTTCAGCCAGAGGCGATCCTAGCCGGGTTGCGGGGCTATGCCCAAACCGGGAACTTGCACGCCCTACAACCGGAACTCCTTCTCCAAGGGATCCAACTGATTACTCTGGAATTGGGGATGCGCTTTTTGCAGGATTGGTTTGAAGACGCTTACTGGAATTGGGATCCCCAGCGCTACCCCAGCCGCAAAGCCCATAACCTGGCCCGCTGCCAACAGCAAATTTGCCTCTATCAAGACCTAACCCAGAGGGCACCCCAACTGTTGGAGTCCATGCGCGCCCTTTTGTCTTGTGAGCAGCAGAAAGAGGGAAGGTAGCCAACAGGTTTGCCCAGCTTTTGACAGCTCGTTTTGGGATCTGCTACCGCGGCATAGGAATGAAACATTTCTAAATATTTCTGTGGCATTGCTTCCCGACTCTCCTCCCCCAGAGGGAGAGGGGCTGGGGGCGGTCGCGAAACGCCTAGGAAGTGTCTCAATCTAGTTTCAAATGACGATAACGCTCAATCTCGACTTTGACTTGGATCGCAATGGTCGGGAACACGCTCCAAGCTCCCCTAGGCGGTTTGCACTTGGCGCACCAACCCAGTCGTTTTCAGAGCAGCCAAAGCCCGATCCCGGTAACGGCCATAGCGCTCCTGCTTGTTGCGAAGCTTGCGCCCCTCCAAATCCGGCAACAGCCCAAAATTGGCCGGCATCGGCTGAAAGTGCCTGGGATCGGCGCTGCTGATGAACTGAAACAGGGATCCCATCATCGTCTCGGGGGGCAGCGTGATCAAGGGCAACCCCAGAGCCAGGCGGGCGGCGTTCTGTCCGGCCAACCATCCCCCTGCCACCGCGCAGGCATAGCCCTCGGTGCCCACCAACTGGCCGGCGGCAAACAGCGTGGGTCGGCGACGAAATTGCAAGGTCGGCCACAGAAGCTGGGGCGAATTCAAAAATGTATTGCGGTGCATCACCCCAAAGCGGACAAACTCCGCCTGTTCCAGGCCGGGGATGAGGCGAAAGACCCGCTGCTGTTCTCCCCATTTCAAGTTGGTTTGAAAGCCCACCAAGTTCCACAGCTGCCCTGCTTTGTCCTCTTGCCGCAACTGCACCGCCGCGTAAGGACGGGATCCCGTGCGCGGATCCACCAGCCCCACCGGCTTCAAGGGGCCGAAACAGAGGGTGTCTTTGCCACGGCGCGCCATTTCTTCAATCGGCAAGCAGCCCTCGAAAAACTTGCGCTCCTCCCGTTCAAAATCCTTGAGGGGCGCCTGCTCCGCCTCCACCAGCGCCCGCCAAAACCGTTCGTACTCCGCTTCCGTCATGGGGCAGTTGAGATAGGCTGCTTCCCCCTTGTCGTAGCGGGAAGCCTGAAACACCACCGCTCGGTTCAACGAATCCCCGGTAACAATGGGGCTAGACGCATCAAAAAAGCTCAGGTACTCCAGGCCCGTAAAGGCTTGCAGTGCCTTGGCCAGGGGATCGCTGGTCAGAGGGCCGGTACAGAGGACGGCAATGCCCTCCGGGATCTCCGTCACCTCCTCCCGACGCAGGGTGATGCGGGGATGGTTTTGAATGGCTTCCGTGAGAGCCTGGCTGAAGCGGGCCCGATCCACTGCCAATGCCCCTCCTGCCGGCACTGCATGGCAATCCGCCGTCGCGATCACCAGGGATCCCAGTTGTCGCAGTTCTTCCTTGAGTAGCCCTGCCGCCCGATCGCTGGCTGCAGCCCCAAAGGAGTTGCTGCACACCAGCTCCCCCAACTGATCGGTGTGATGGGCCGGGCTCTGACGCACGGGGCGCATCTCCGAAAGGATGACAGGCAACCCTGCCTGGGCAATTTGCCAAGCAGCTTCTGTCCCCGCCAACCCCCCGCCCACAACATGGATGGGGGCGAAGGCTCCCGCTCGTGCAAGCGGGCTGCAAGCCCTTGGGTTAGTTGGAGGGTTCATCACAACCTCCGGGAGGGAAGAGAAGAATAGAACGCACCCTGCCGAGGCCGGAAACGGCCCAGGTCAGACCCACTATACCAACTATCAGCATGGCCCGACCTGCACGAGGCAAGTGACCCAGAGGCGGGATACGCTACTATAAGTACCCGCTGACACCCAGGATCCCGACCCATGACGGAAACGGCTGACCTTTGGCCACAGCTTTTGGGGCAGTTGCTGGATCGGCAATCTCTCAGCGAAGCCCAAGCTGAACAGTTGATGAACGGTTGGCTCCAGAACCAAGTGCCAGATGTGGTGTCGGGGGCGATTCTGGCGGCCCTGCAAGCCAAGGGTGTGAGCGCTGGTGAACTGGCCGGCATGGCACGAGTGCTACAGCGGGCTTCGCTGGGATCCCCGCTGGACTTGCCTCTCCTGGTGGATACCTGTGGCACCGGCGGCGATGGGGCCAGCACTTTTAACATTTCCACGGCGGTGGCCTTTGTGGTCAGTGCAGCCGGGATCCCGGTGGTCAAACATGGCAACCGTTCGGCCTCTGGCAAGGTCGGCTCGGCGGATGTGCTGGAGACCCTGGGGGTGAACTTGGGGGCTGAGCCAGAGCGGGTGCGGGCGGCTGTGGCGGAAGTGGGCATCACCTTTTTGTTTGCTCCCCAGTGGCACCCGGCCATGCGGGCGGTGATCCCCTATCGGCGGGCCCTCAAGGTTCGCACCATTTTCAACCTGTTGGGGCCCTTGGTCAACCCCCTCTATCCCAACCGCCAGGTGATCGGGGTTTACGCCCAGGAGCTGGTGCCGGTAATGGCAGAGGCCCTGCGCCTGTTGGGACGGGAAGGGGCCATTGTGTTGCACAGCCGCGAAGGTCTCGACGAGGCCGGTCTGGAGCAACCCACCGATCTGGGCATCCTGTCCGGTGGGCTGGTACGGACGGAAGTCTTGAACCCTGCAGATTACGAGCTGACCCTGGCACCCACCCAAGCTCTCAAGGGGGGGGATGTGGCGGAAAATGCCGCCATCCTCACCCAAGTTCTCCAGGGATCCGGGACGCCTGCCCAGCAGGATGTGGTGGCCTTGAATGCTGCTTTGGCCCTGCAGGTGGCCGGAGTGGCCCCCGATTGGAGAGCCGGGATCGCCCAAGCTCGCGAGATTCTCGCCAGGGGTGCCGCTTGGGATCGCTTGCAACAGCTGGTTCATTTTCTCAAGGCTTGATGCCGGTAGGAGCCCAGGAGAGGGCGACAGGGATCCCACCTGAGTCTGGGGCTAAAACTCCCGCCCTCGCCCAAAGGCCAGAACTTCATCCACCCCCAAGCGAGGCTTGCGCGGCAGGTTACCCGCTGCCGCATATCCAACCGCCAGCAGCATCACCGGCACGTAGCGGTCGGCAATGCCGAACTCCCGCTTTACCCCTTCCGGATCAAAGCCGATCATCGGCCCGCTCACCAAACCCTTGGCCTGAGCCGCGATCATCAGCGCCATGGCAGCCATCGCCCCAGAGCGAATCGCTTCATCCCGCGCCAAGGTGGGATTGTGGAGATAGGTTGCCTGGGCCATGTTCACCCAGCCTTCCGCTTTTTCGGGGGGGAGGATCCCGGCAGCAACGCTTCTTTGCACAATTTCAGGCAGTTTCTCATACCCCCGCAGATCCCCCAGGATGATAAACACCACCGATGCATCCGCCACCTTCTGTTGGTTGTAGGCCAGAGATTTGAGGCGCTCTTTGTCTTCCGGGTCGGTGACCGCAACAAACCGCCAGTGCTGAATGTTGAAGGAAGAAGGAGCTTCCGTAGCATAAGCCACCAGCTCTCGGATCTCCGCTTCCGATAAACGGCGGCTGGGATCCAATTTGTCGGCGGAAATGCGCTCTTTCAGGGCAGTTAGGGCGTCCATAGGGATCCTCAAGTGTCGGTAGAAAGGCTGCTCCCCCCAAAGGTAGGGGCAGGATTGGCAAATGGCTATACATTCCGTGTTCAAACGGTCTGTCTTCTTTGTTATCTCCCTTTTATCCAGCTTGTGGCAACCGGGTGAGGCACAAACTGGGCCTTGGCAGGGCAGGCAAGCGGGATCCCTAACGCAAAGGCAGGTATGATGGAAAAACAAACTGGTCTCATCTGGGTCGCCCGGTTAATCGTCGGATTGGTGTGGTTGATGGGGAGAAGCAATCGGTGAACTTCGGTCGAGTGCTGACGGCCATGGTTACCCCCTTTACCGATGAGGGGGAGCTTAACTACGATGAGGCCGCTCGTTTGGCCGATTACTTGGCAACCCACGGCAGCGACGGCCTGGTGGTCTGTGGCACTACGGGCGAGTCTCCCACCCTGACTTGGCAAGAGGAATACGAGCTGTTCCGCGTGGTGCGAGATGCCGTAGCCGGTCGGGCTAAGGTGATCGCCGGGACGGGATCCAACTCCACCCGTGAGGCCATTGAAGCCACAAAAAAGGCCGCTCAACTCGGTTTGGATGGCTCTCTGCAGGTGGTGCCCTACTACAACAAGCCTACCCAGGCCGGCCTTTATGAGCACTTCAAGGCCATCGCCCAAGCCAGTGACCTGCCCATCTTGCTCTACAACATTCCCAGTCGGACAGGGGCCAGTTTACAGCCGGAGACTGTAGCGAAATTGGCAGAATTGGAAACGGTTGTCGCCATCAAAGAAGCCAGTGGTATGATGGATGTAGCTTCGGAAATTCGGCGACTCACTCCCTCGCGTTTCGCCATCTATTCGGGGGATGACTCTCTGACGTTGCCGCTCCTATCTTTGGGGGGGAGCGGGGTGGTCAGTGTAGCCAGCCACCTGGTTGGGTTGCAGTTGCAGGAGCTGATCCAGAGCTACATCAGGGGGCAACACGATCAAGCTTTGGCCCACCACCTGCGCCTGTTTCCGTTGTTCAAGGTTTTATTCATCGAGACCAACCCAGTTCCAATTAAGGCCGCATTGGAGATGCAGGGTTGGCGAGTGGGTCGGGCGCGCCTTCCCCTAGCGCCTCTACAGCCCAGTTCTCTGCAGGTTTTGCGACAGGTGCTTGAAGAGATGGGCCTACTGGCTGAATCGAAGGGATCCGAACAAATGGCGACGAAAGTTTCATGATTGCATTTTTAGGCTTTGCTTCTGCCATGACCACGGTTTTCAGGGGTTTGCAAGGGGCTCTTTTGTGGCGTTTGACCTGTGGGTAAGTGGCTTTTTCCCCGAAAAGCTCTTTCCCAGCTTGGGAAGCAAATAAGTTGCGGCGGCTGAGTTCAGCTTTCACCCACAGCCTTGTTGGGGATAGCTTGTGCCCATTTCTGTTTTTGTTTTTTTACTGTTGAGGATCTAAACCCATATGCCAACACCACGTTCTTCAGTTGCTTCTCGTTCTGTAATCCCACAATCCACCTCTTCCGTTCAGATGATTCCGCTGGGCGGCGAGCGGGAGATCGGCAAAAACACATGGGCCTTCCGCTACGAGGACGACATTATCCTCTTGGATGCCGGTTTGGCTTTTCCCGATGAGAGCATGCACGGCGTGAACATCGTGCTGCCGGACATGACCTACATCAAGCAAAACCGCGACAAAGTGCGGGGGATGGTGGTTACCCACGGCCACGAAGATCACATCGGTGGCATCCCGTATCACTTGCGGGAATTTGATATTCCGGTCATCTACGGCCCCAGATTGGCGCTGGCGTTGCTGGAAGAGAAACTGCGGGAGGTGGGCCTGCTCAACCGCACAGAGCTGCGTCCTGTTGGCCCCCGTGAAATCGTTCCCTTGAGTAAGCACTTTTTTGCCGAATTCATTCGCAACACCCACTCTTTTGCCGATAGCTTTACGGTGGCTCTGCACACGCCTGTGGGCGTCATTATTCAGACCGGCGACTTTAAGATCGACCACACGCCGGTGGATGGGGAGTACTTTGATCTACAGCGGTTGGCCGAACATGGGGAAAAGGGAGTGCTCTGCCTGATCAGCGACTCCACCAACGCGGAAGTGCCGGGGTTCACCCCCTCTGAAGCCTCAGTGGTGCCCGGTCTCACCAAGGCCATTGCGGGAGCCAAGGGACGGGTGATCATCACCACCTTTGCTTCTTCGGTACATCGTCTCAACTTGGTGCTGCAGATCGCCGAACAGCAAGGTCGGGTGGTGTCTCTGCTGGGCCGCTCCATGCTAAACGTGGTGGCTCATGCGCGGCGCTTGGGCTACATCCGCTGCAAGGACGAGACGCTGCAGCCGATGCATGTGATCAACAGCCTGCCGGATGACCGGGTGATCATCCTCACCACCGGATCCCAGGGAGAACCGCTGGCTGCTCTTACCCGCATCGCCAACGGTGAGCACCCGCAGTTGCAAATCAAGCCAGGAGACACGGTGGTGTGGTCGGCCAACCCGATCCCTGGCAACACCATCGCGGTCTCGCGGGTCATCGACAAGCTGATGGAGCTGGGAGCCAATGTCATTTACGGCAAAGACAAGGGCCTGCACGTTTCCGGCCACGGCTGCCAGGAAGACCAGAAGCTGATGATTGCCCTCACCCGCCCCAAGTTCTTTGTCCCCACCCACGGGGAATACCGCATGCTGGTCAAGCACGCCGAAACCGCCATGAGCATGGGGATCCCGCGGGAAAACATTGTGATCATCGACAACGGCGATGTGGTGGAGGTGAACCGGGAGCGCATTGCCATCACAGGCCGCGTCCCCTCTGGCCTACAGATGATCGCCGCTTCCCACGATGGAGTGGTGATGGATGAGATGATGCAGGAGCGGCAGCAGATCGCCAAAGACGGTATGGTGACGGTGGTGATCAGCCTGGACGGCAGCGGCCAGTTGCTCTGCACCCCGCAGGTGCAAACCTTTGGCTTGGCGGGGGAAGGGAACCAACTCAAGGGATCCGACCTGAAACCCCTTCTGGAGAACACCCTTCGGCAAGCGTGGCCCCAATTTGCTCGCTCGCTGGAGCGGGGCAGCCTGGACATCGACTGGGCCGGCCTTAAGGGCGAAGTGGAGCGGGTGGTGCGCCGTTTCTTGCGAGAACAATTGCCCGGCAAGCCCACGGTGGCGGTTTTTGTGCAATCCCCTGAAGAGGAGTCTGTGTCTTCCCTGAGTGTGGAAACCCAACCGGAGCCGGTAGCGGGTGCTCTGGGCCGGCGGCGGCGTTCCTCGGCAGCGGTAGCTGCTTCCTAAAACTGGCCCGTTCTCCGTGGCTGGATCGTCTAAGCGCCTTTGGGATCCCTTGCCCGGTGCAGGGATCCTATTGTGCCGGCCTGTACCCATCTGCGAGAAAACCTCGGAGGGCGGACTCTGCCGCCGCATCCCATTGCAGGGATCCCACCTCGCTAAAGGGAGGGCAGCGGGTTTGGGGAGGGAGCGGTTGCCGAAGGGCGCTCAAGAAGGCATCGGCCAAATCGGCGTAGCCCCGGTCGTTGGGGTGAAAGCCGTCGGCCAGCGGGCCGGGAAAGAAGGACTCGCGTCGGTAGGAGCGGGGATCGCAGAGCAAGTCCACCACTGGGATCCCCTGTTGGCTTAAGGGGTTGATGGCCCGTTGCGTGAGGCCAACCGAGATCAGGGAGAGCAGTTGGCGCACGCTGCTGGGTTGCTGCTGACCCAGAGGAATCAGGGCGAAGTTGGGCAGGTTGGCCACCGCCAGGCGAGCTTGAGGGGCACGGGCACGCACCGCTTGCAGCAGGGTTTGGTAATCGGCGGCGAATTGTCGGATCTGCTGATCGACGAAGGGCAAGGGATCCTCACCTTGGAGAGCCCGTTGAGCCGCCGCCAGAGCGATGGCGTTGGTATCGTTTCCGCCCACCCAAATGGTGATCAGGGTGGCATCGGGGGGAAGGCGCGGCACTTGATCCTGCAGCAAATTGGCCGGGATCCCCTGCCTCAGGGCTTGCATGGCGGGGCTGAGCACCGCTCCCGAACGGCCCAGGTTGATAAGCTCCACTGGGCCGGGCAGCAAGCGAGCCAGGCGGGGCACATAGCTCGTTCCATTGGGGCAGTCCAGGGGCTCTGAGCGCTGGGGTCGAGTGCCGGCGGCGTTGGCTGGGCCATCACAGGATATGGAGGCGTTGTAGCCAACGGCATCGCTGGCTCCCAGGGCAACGTAGCGGGTGAGGGTGGGTGGGCTGGGCACAACAGGGGATCCAGAACTGGCAGAGCAGCCGGTTAGCCCCAAACTGAGTATCAAAATCAGCAGGGAGAGGAGGAACACCCAGCTGTCTTGTTGTCTTGGAGTCGAGTTTTCTGGGGTTCGGGTGCTGGCATCCTTTGCAGAGAGAGGCATGGGAAAGCGGGCATAGATAGGGCGAGGCGGGAAGCACCCCCAGACAGGCTAGCCAAGGATCCCAAAATTGGCGAGGTATGGTGGGAGTATGCCGCTACGGTTTTGCAAGTCCCGCACCTACCACGATCCCCTGCATGGCGCCATCAGCCTGAATGGAGGGGACGCGGTTGAGGCTCTGCTCATTCGCCTGATCGATACACCGGCCTTTCAGCGGCTGCGCCGCATTCGCCAGTTGGACACGGCCTTTTTTACCTTCCACGGGGCAGAGGGATCCCGCTTTACCCATTCGGTGGGGGTGCTGCAGGTAACGCGGCGGCTGTTCGACAAATTGGCCCATCGCCACCCGGAGCTGCGTCCCTATCGGGCGGTAACCTTGGCCTCGGCTCTGCTGCACGACATTGGCCATGCCCCTTTTAGCCATGCCGGGGAAGAGATCTTCGGCTGCCGACACGAGGTTTGGACGGCCCGCATTCTCCGGGAGGATCCCCAGGTGAGGACGCTGCTGGCGGAGTTTGATCCCCAACTGCCGGCCCAGATGCAGCAAGTGCTGCAGAAGCAGTTTCCCCTGCCGCTGGTGGGGCAACTCATCTCCAGCCAACTGGACTGCGACCGCTTCGATTACCTGATGCGGGATAGCCTGCTCACAGGTGCCCAATACGGCCACCTGGACTTGGATCGCATCCTAACGGTGCTGGATTATGACCCGGAGACGGGATCCCTGTCCATCCCCGCCCGCAAAGGCCTGGGGGCCATCGAGCACTACCTGGTGGTGCGCTATTTCATGTACACCCAGGTGTACCAGCACCCCAAGAGCCTCTGTGCCCGTTTTATCTTGGAGCGGCTATTCAGGCGGGCAGAGGCGCTCCTGCAAAGGGGGGAGATTGAGCTGGATCCCATCCTCAGCGCTTGGTGCTGGGCCTCGCTGGCGGCTCAAAAAGGGGATCCCTTCGAGTTGCCGCTCCCCCTCTACTTGGCTGCCGACGATATCATCTTCAGCTACCCCATGCGCCTCTGGGCCATGTCGGGGAAGGATCCCATCTTGGCGGATCTGTCGCGGCGCTACTTGGAGCGGGATTTGTTCAAGGCCCGCAACATTACCCAGTTGTCTGAGGAACAACGCCAAACCCTGGTGGCCGCCGTGCAGGCCAAAATGCTGCAGGACGGGCTGGATCCTGAAAGTTACTTGGGCATCCGCTCTGCCCATGTCCAGGGCTATAGCTTTTATGACCAAGGGATCCAGCTCAAAACCGAGCGTGGCTATGAAGAAATTGCCCATCTTTCCCCTTTGGTGCGTGCCTTGGTGGAAACCCAGCGCCAGGTCTGGCTAATCTTTCCCCGGCCCTATGGCGATATCGTAGAGGGGGTTTTGTCTGCCTAGAAAATCATTGGGCCATCCCAGAGCTAGAGCATTAGAGGTGGGAATCTGTTCCTGAGCACATCTAAACAACGAGGGAAGCAGGAGTGGGGATCCGAGAAATCCTAACGGGGGTATTGTCCTTAACAGCTTTGGCGATTGCCCTAGTGGCCCTGCAACTGAGGCGAGCGTTGCGGGCTTCCCCCTGGCTGAGGGATCCCCCGGCGGAACAGGCAGGGGAAATCGCGGCCGGGATGGAGCGGCTGGCGGTGATCGTGCCCGCCTACAACGAGGCCGAGAACGTGGTGGGCTGCCTGAGCAGCATTCTGGACAGCACCTCTGCCCCTTTACAGGTGTGGTTGGTGGACGATGAATCCACGGATGCCACCTGGGAGCTGGCCCAAGCCCTGGCTGCCGAACGGCAAGATCCGCGCCTACACCTGCTCAAGGGGGATCCCCGTCCCAAAGGCCAAAGGTGGGTGGGCAAAAACTGGGCCTGTGCCCAAGCCGTCGCCCGCGTAGAAGCCGACTACTTGCTGTTTCTGGATTGCGACGTGCGGCTGGGATCCGGTGCCATTGAAGCGGCCTTAGGACATTTGCTGGCAAGCGGCAGCGGCTTGGTGAGTGTAGGGCCGCAATTGGTGTGCGGTTGCCTGGCGGAGTGGCTGGTGCAACCCATCATGATGACCATCCTGGCGGTGGGTTACAACTTTGCCGCCGTGAACGATCCCGACAACCCCAAAGCCTTTGCCTTTGGTCCCTTCCTGCTGTTTCGCCGCTCTGCCTACGAGCAAGTTGGCGGGCATGCCGGAGTGGCCGATGTGGTGATCGAGGATGTGGCCCTGGGGCAACGGATCAAAGCCCAGGGGTTGGGCCTGCAAATTTGCCTGGGAGGGCCGCGGGTGCGCAGCCGCATGTATGCCAACGGGGCTGCCCTTTGGGAAGGGTGGACCAAAAACTGGTTCCTGGGCCTGGAGCGCAACTGGGCCTTGGCGGTGTTGGCAATGGGTACGGTCTTGGGGATCTGCAGCTTGCCCTGGTTGGGGGTGATCCTGGCTGGGGCTACGGGATCCCTGGAGGTGCTGTTGGCCAGCTTGGCAGGGATCCTGGCCCAATTGGCCATCCGGCTTCTGCTCCGGCATTGGGCGCATCTGCCCCTCTGCTACTGGTGGCTAACGGCAGTGGGGGGTTGGGCGACAGCGGCCATCATCTTGGCTTCGGCCATCCGCACCACCACCGGCCGCAACTGGACTTGGCGGGGCCGTTCTCTCGCCGTCCACTGACCGGAGTGCGCCAACACCCCAGAAATGGTACAAGAACATGGTCTAATGGGGGATGTTCGGAAAACAGGCAAGCTGGGTTTAGAAACAGCGGAATAGCACACCATGCAGGCTCTGGTCATCGGATCTGGGGGGCGAGAACACGCTCTGGCCTGGAAGCTGTTGCAGTCTCCCCAGGTTACTCGGATCTACTGTGCCCCCGGCAACGGCGGCATGCAGCAGCTGCCCCGCTGTCAATCCGTGGCTTTGGCGGCTACCGACATTGAAGGCCTGGTGCGGTTTGCTACCGTACAAGGGATCCGCCTGACGGTGGTAGGGCCAGAGCTGCCCTTGGTGCAGGGGATCGTGGACGCCTTCCAGGCAGCAGGGTTGCCCATTTTCGGGCCTAGCCGCGCCGCTGCCCAACTGGAAGGAAGCAAACTCTGGGCTAAGCAATTGATGCAAGAGGCGGGGATCCCGACCGCTCGCGCTACCGGCTTTGCTGAGCTATCTGCCGCTGTGGCCTATCTCGACTCCCAGAGTTTCCCAGTGGTCATCAAAAAAGACGGACTGGCTGCCGGCAAGGGGGTAACCGTTGCCCAAAACCGGGAAGAAGCCGTGCAAGCCCTGGAAGCAGCCCTGGCCAAGCCGGGCGATCAGGTGCTGATCGAGGAGTTTATCCCCGGCCAGGAGGTGTCGGTTTTGGCTCTAACCGATGGCCAGATTTGTGTGCCGCTGCCACCTGCCCAGGACTACAAGCGCCTTGGCGAGGGCGATACCGGCCCCAACACTGGCGGCATGGGAGCTCATGCCCCTGCGGATCACCTGGTCACTCCAGAACTGTTGGCCCGCATCCAAACCCAGATCCTGGATCCCACCCTGGAGGCTTTGCAACGGCGGGGCATCCGCTACCAGGGGGTGATCTATGCCGGTTTGATGATCACGCCCAGTGGGGATCCCTACGTGTTGGAGTACAACTGCCGCTTTGGGGATCCCGAAGCTCAGGTCATCCTGCCCTTGCTGGAAAACCCTTTGGACGAGGTGCTGCTGGCCTGTATAGAAGGACGGCTGGCCCAAATCCAGCTCAAATGGAAACCCGGCTATGCCGCCTGCGTGGTAATGGCAGCCCCAGGCTATCCCGATGCCTACGAGCGAGGGATCCCCATCTCCGGCTTGGATGCAGCTGCCACCACGGGGGCGTTGGTGTTTCATGCGGGTACCCGCCAGGCAGGCAAGCAGCTCCTGAGCGATGGCGGGCGCGTTCTCTGTCTTACCGGCCAAGGGGCAACCCTATCCGAGGCCCTGCGCCAAGCCTACGCAGCTGTGGAGCAAGTGCAGTTTCCCAAGGCCTACTATCGTTCTGACATCGGCAGCCACGCCCTGGGGCCTGCCGTCCGCCGAGGAGTGATCCCTACCCCATAAAGCCATCCCTTGCCCTCTCAGCTGCAGCCGGATGGAAGAAGCCCCAGAGGGGTCGCTCCTCCAGGGCCCATAAAGCAGCTTTGAAAAAAGCTTTGATGCTTAGACGATAGCGCTTTCGGTAACAAGACGGCAACAGTGATATCAAAAGCTCAACTTTACTTTAGATTCCTTAACAATAGCCCTCTGCTTTGACTAGGCACGGATATTGCTGAGCTGAGTCTCTCCCCTCTCGAGGGGGATCCCCCATTAGCCCACTTGAACTGTTGCGGACCCGGATCCCCTAGAGCAGGCATTTCCTCTCCCAGGGTGGAAGAGGGGTTGGGGGTGGTCGTCTGGGGCAGCGCATGGCAGAGGAGACTATCTCTCTCAAATAGATTCAGCTAGAAATCGCAGGAGCCCCGCACTGTACCCGTAGGGTCAGTGCCGGGAGGAATGCGCTTTGATGAAGTACAATGAACTTATGAGCCAAGTCCTGACCGTCTCCTGTAAGCTCAAGGCGTCCCAGTCGCAAGCCGCCAAATTGGACGCGACGATGGAGGCTTTTGGCCAAGCCTTGAACTGGGTCAACCAGAACACGCCGGAGAAGATCGTCAACGCGGTCAAACTGCAATCCCTTTGCTACTACGAGATTCGAGCCCGGTTCGGCTTGTCCAGTAACTTGGCTCAACAGGTGTGCAGACGGGTAGCGGGTTCCCGCAAAGTGGCGAGACAGCGCAACCGTCCGGTTAAAGAGTTCAAGCGTAGGTTCGTTACCTACGACGCACGTATCTT
>NZ_JANSIA010000002.1:0-33461 GCF_047461835.1 Synechococcus sp. R60.1
GTTCAAGTGTGGGCACTGTGGATGGGAAGGGGATGCGGATTTGAATGGTGCGAATGTGATTGCGCTCTTGGGGGCTGCCGTAAACCAGCCTAGAGGTTCGGGCCTGTTTTGTTCTCTGGTAGGGCAGAGCAGGCTCAGGGCTACTGAAAGCCCGCTCCGTACCGCTTTAGCGGTCGGAGTCGGGTAGTTTACAGGACAATCCCTTTCACGACAACAGAAGAGATCCCGGAGCTGTCTGCTTAAGACCTAGGGAGTCGGTGTGGCAGAGGGGATGCGCAGCTCCACAGCCGTATCCAGGCGAGAGCGTGGGGGTGGGGCTTCTCCCTGAGCCAGTTCTATGTACTGGGCCAGCGGGTGATGCTCCTTCCAGCGGGATCCCACCTCAGCAGCCATCTGGGTGACTTGGATTTGATAAAGCTGGGCCAGCTCGGCAGCATTGAGGTTGCTCCGCTCCACCTGATCGCGACTGGCCTCGGCCAGGATATCTACCACAAGGTTGCCTTGCTCATCAAACCGCCACAGTTCCAGGCGGCTGCGGGAACGCAGGCTCAGCTCCGTTGGCGAAGCTGGTCGAGTGAGGACATCGACGCGGGCGATGACGATGGCTTCCAGGCCCAGGTAATCGAAAAATTGGCCCACCGCCTCCGGCTTGCGGCGATCCCACTCAAACAGCTCGTAGATGGGCCAGCCCACCTTCTGCAAAATGGGCTGAATGCGACGGTTGTCCAGAGGCACCACCTTCTCGCCGTTGGGGATCAAGCCCAGACGCACTGCCTCTATGGCCAGGCGCTGGCCCAACAGTTGGGTGTGCTCCAACCCTCCCACCCCCAAAATGCCAAGGCGACGACGGGGTTGAGGCCGAATGGGCACCTGCAAAACCACATCCACAGGGGTGGTCAGGCCCCCTTGCAGCAGGATCTCCTGCTCTGCCTTTTCATAGTCGGGGTGCCACACCGTCAACATCCGGCGCCCGGCTGGGGCATGGTCTAGCTCAAAAGCGCCCCGCTCATCGGTTTGAATCGGCTGATTGGGGTTCTCCATGCCCTCCAACTGCACCTGTGCCCCCGCCACAGGTTGCCCCACGCTGTTGCTCACCTGCCCCACCAGCCGCGCCGTTCCCTGGGGCTGCCCTTTGTCTTGAAAGGGAAACAACGGCGTCAACCGTGGAATGGGGGTGGCCGGAGCCTGAGCCAGCGCTCCTGAAGCCAGTGCCAGCCAGCCGCAGAGGGCCAGACTGCCTGTTCGCGAGAGCGTTGCGTAGCGATAGCTAATCCTGTGCCGGAGAGGATGAAAGAAGAAAAAAGGCATGGCGAAGGTTGCATCCGGTAGTAGCAGTCGGTTCTATTCTGCTCCGCACCCCTGACGCGAACAGGGCAAGATCCTGCTGCAGGGATCCTCACCCCGAAAAGGGGTTGTTGGCTTGCCATTGTTGGACAAACACCGGCACCATGTTGCGCACCTGCAGCCGAAACAGGCCCGCTGCCGCATCTTCAAACATCGGATCCCCGCCCACATCATCCCGCCCATAGGCTTCGTAGTAGCGAGCCCGATCCCCAGGCCGATCCCTCTGCAAGTCCACCACCACCACCACCCCGCGGCTGCGCAACTGGTTGGGGGTGAAATTGGGAATTTCCACCGGCACCGTCGGGGCCACAAAGCGTAAGGCTGTATTCAGCAGAGAGTTGCCCTGGCGGTTGTAGTCCCGCGAGATCTGCATCTGGGTCAAAAGGATGTAGCGCAATCCCAGGGCATCCCCGATGGCCTTCAGCTTGGCCAAGTCGGCGGTGTAGCGCTCATCCCGATCCAACAAAGTCAGGCCCTGGGTGAGGGGCAGAAGCGGCTCAAACCGAGGATCCGGCCCCAAAGGCCCCTTCAAGAGGATCACCGGTCGCTGGGGCTGCAACTCCTTCAGGGCCATGCTGAGGTGGCGGGCCAGCTCATCCGAGTAAACGGGTTCATCGGGCAAAAGGCCAATGCCCTCCGGCTGGCGGGTCGGTTCCCCTGGCGGCAGGCGAATATCCTGAGTGGAGACAAAGCCGGCCCGGACTTCCACCTGGGTGCTGGTCAGGGGAAAACCCGGCACCTCCACATCCACCAAATACAGGCCGGCCGGCAGTTCCGGCAGCACGTAAGTGCCGTCGGCAGCAATGCGGACGGTTTGCCTGGGTTGGGTTGGCGTGGCGGCCAGGTGCAAAACCCCGGTCTGAACGGGTTGGCCGGCAATATCCAGCACCCGCCCGGTCACCACACCCGCTCCTTCCGGGGAGAGGGCTCCTTCCTGCTGGCTGGCTTCCCCATTTGAGGGCTCCGTCCCACCATTGCGGACGGCAAGGGCCGCCTGTTCGCGAGAGCGTCGCGCGGCGATAGCTTGGGCTTCCACATTCTGCAAACGGCGCAAGGCCGGGATCCCTGCTGCCACCACCCACAGATCCCGACCGTCTAACATCACCAGACCCGTCGGTTGTCCCTGCAGCCGCAGTGAGGCTGCCAATCGCCCCGTCTGCAAATCCACCAGTTGCAGGCGGTCGCTATCGCGGGAGGTCACGTAAGCCCAACGTCCATAAGGGGAAAGGGCCAGCCGCGTCGGTCGCCAATCCAGGCCAACCCGCTGCAGGGCCTCGCCGCTGCGGCTCAGATCCAGCACCGTCAGGTCTTGGCTGCCCGAGTTGAGCACCACCAAGCGTTGCCGTTCGGCATCCAAAGCCATCGCTTCCGGAGTATTGCCGCCGCGCCAACGGGCCAACAACTCCCCATTGTCTGGGTTGACCACCAGCAAACTGAGGGGATCCTCCCCGGCTAGACCCACAAACAGGGATCCCCGCTGCGCATCATAGGCCAGCGCCAAGGGGGGGCCGGGCATCGGCAAATTGCGGGCTTGCGGCTGCTCTGAGGGATCGCTTTGGCGTTTGTGCTCCGCACCGCTGCTGCGAAGGGGAGCAGCCATCACCGCCAAACTCTGGGCAGAGGGCAGGGAGGCAAAAACCCGCCCTGTGGCCGCATCCACGGCAATATCCAAAACTCCCGCCGGCAACCCATAGGCCTGAATCAGCTCCCCCGTCAGCAGATCGAGGGCCACCAGCCCAGGGGCATTGGGGCCAGAGGCATAGACCACCTGCCGCGCCTCATCCACCCGCACCACACTGGGGGCAAACCCCACCGCCACCTGCCACAAGGGATCCCCGCTGGCCCCATCCAGCAGAGTCACCGCCTGCTCCTCCAACAGCCCAACCGCAACCCAGCCCCGATCCGGTACCCCATCGATGCGATCGGCAGAGCTGCGCAACGGCAAAAGCCAATCCCCCTCTGTCCTCAGGCCGTTCCCATCCGCAGAAAAGTTCCTCCCAGCAGAGGAAGAGCCTGCCTCCGGCGAAGGGATCCCTTGCCCCAACACAGGGGATCCCAGCCCCAGCACACCACTCAGCACAACCAGCCATTGCCACCGCATGGCCTTCTCCACCCCACAGTCGCGCCTGCTTTGACTCAGGAGATCCTCGCCCAACCAGCATAGCCAACCCGACCGTCCCCTCGGTGCCGGAAAGCCCAAACCCATTTTTTGACAGGCTGACCAGACGAACATAGAATGGATATTCGCTGGTTTTGTCAGGATCAACCATGAAGGTACGGCCTTCCGTCCGTCGGATCTGTGAGAAATGCCGAGTCATCCGCCGCCACGGTCGGGTGATGGTCATTTGTTCTTCCAACCCCAAGCACAAGCAGCGGCAGGGCTAGAGGGTCGATGGTGGGTGGGTTCAGCCTGCAACGGGAGACAGAGGCAAAGGCTTCCGACACAACCGAGCAAAACGTTGGCTAGACCTCTCGGTGAGCATAGATCCCAAGACCGGCATCTCTACAGCAACATTTCTCTGAATGAGGATCCCATCTCAGGCAGGCAACTCAATCCTTACTGGGCAAGTGTGTTCGAGTTGGTTTGATTTGAAAGGTACCCCTGACTATGGCACGGATTGCGGGAGTTGACATCCCCCGAGAAAAGCGAGTGGAGATTGCCCTCACCTACATTTACGGCATTGGGCTAACCCGCTCCCGCCAAATTTTGGCGAAGACCGGCATCAATCCGGATACTCGTACCCGCGACCTCACCGACGCTGAGGTGGCCGCCCTGCGAACGGTGGTGGAGGGCGAATACCAGGTGGAAGGGGATCTGCGCCGCCAGGAGGCGATGAACATCAAGCGGCTGATCGACATCGGCACCTATCGAGGTCGTCGCCATCGCCTGGGTCTGCCCGTGCGTGGTCAGCGCACCCGCACCAACGCCCGCACCCGCAAGGGGGTCAGGAAAACGGTGGCCGGCAAGAAGAAAGCTCCTGCCAAGAAGTAGTCGCTCGGCTTTGCGCGGAAGGCAAAAGTCTCCCACCATCCCGAATCTCAACCCCAAACAGTCGATTGCAAGGACACCTGGATCATGGCTCGGCAGCAACGGCGCGGACGTAAAGTCAAAAAGAACATCCCCAATGGGGTGGCCTACATTCAGTCCACCTTCAACAACACCATCGTCACCATCACGGATCCCAACGGCGATGTGGTGTCTTGGGCCTCGGCAGGTTCTACGGGCTTCAAAGGGGCCAAAAAGGGCACTCCCTTCGCCGCCCAAATGGCAGCAGAAAGTGCGGCGCGTCAAGCCATGGAGAACGGCATGCGCCAGATCGAAGTGATGGTGAGCGGGCCGGGAGCCGGTCGGGAAACCGCCATTCGCGCTCTACAGGCAACGGGCCTGGAAATTACCCTTATTCGAGATATTACCCCCATTCCCCACAACGGTTGCCGTCCTCCCAAGCGGCGGCGTGTCTGAAGGATCCCGCGTTGAGGGCTGGTCGAGCGTCTGTAGGGGGTTTTCTCCAGAGCTACGCCATGCCCCAGCGAAGGTCTGCCCAAGCGTGAGATGACCTCGAAGTTTCATCAGTTCTCCAAACGGATATCGAGCCAGACGGACGGGGCCACCATGACGATTCAAACCAGCCGAACCCTCTCCCACTCTCTGGGCAGCAGAGCGAGCGCAAGTGCTGTTGCCTACCAGACCGAGTGTGTTGAATCTCATCGGGATGATAACGGCGTTCACTACGGCAAATTTGCTCTGGGGCCGCTGGAGCGCGGCCAAGGGATCACGGTGGGCAACGCTTTGCGGCGGGTGTTGCTCTCCAATCTGGAGGGGACGGCGGTGACTGCTGTACGCATTGCCGGGGTGACCCACGAGTTTTCCACGGTGCCGGGGGTGCGGGAAGACGTGATGGAGATCCTTCTAAACATGAAGGAGCTGGTGCTGCGCTCCAGTTCCCCCGAGACTCAGGTGGGCCGCTTGGTGGCTCAGGGGCCAGGGGAAGTTACTGCTGAGAAGCTGCAATTGCCCAGCGATGTGGAGGTGATCAACCCCCGTCACCACATTGCCACCCTGGCGGAAGGGGCGATTTTGGAAATGGAGTTCATGATTGGCCGGGGACATGGCTACCGCGCCGTCGATTACTCCGACAGCAAAGCGATGGCGATTGATTTTCTGCAGATCGACTCTGTCTTCATGCCGGTGCGCAAGGTGAACTACGCTGTGGAAGCAGCTCGGGTGGGCCAATTCCTGGAAAAAGATCGGCTAGTATTGGAAATCTGGACCAACGGCAGCCTCACCCCGCAAGAGGCCCTCAGCCAAGCGGCCCGCATTTTGGTGGGCTTGTTCGCACCGCTGCAGGAGGTCAGCTTCGATGCTCCTGTGCCGCCCAAGCCAGACGAGGACAACCAAAAAAACCAGATCCCCATCGAGGAGCTACAGCTCTCGGTACGGGCCTACAACTGTCTGAAGCGAGCTCAGATCAACACGGTGGCCGATCTGCTGCTCTATACCGAGGAAGATCTGCTGGAGATCAAAAACTTTGGCCAGAAGTCTGCCGAAGAGGTGGTGCAGGCTTTGAAAGCCCGCTTTGGTCTGACACTGCCCCGCACCCGCGAAAAAGGCAAGGCCTAGAGTTTAGGTTCCGTCTCAAGCATCTGCACCGCTAGCACAACCGCGTCAAAACGCAAGGATCCCCGAAGAGTGTAGGACACAAGACAGAGGTTACCATGCGCCACCGCCGTCGTACCCCCCACCTCAATAAGCCCGCCGACCAGCGCAAGGCCCTGATGCGGGCGCTGACCACGGCTCTGCTGCGGGAAGGGCGGATCACCACCACCAAAGCCCGCGCCAAAGCCATTCGGGCCACCACCGAGAAGATGATCACCCTGGCCAAAGAGGGATCCCTGGCGGCGCGGCGACAGGCGCTGGCCTACATCTACGACAAGGAGCTGGTGCGCTCCCTGTTTGAGCAGGCTCCTGAGCGCTACCGGGATCGGCCCGGTGGCTATACCCGCATCTTGCGCACCGTGCATCGGCGGGGGGATGGAGCAGAAATGGCGGTCATCGAGCTGGTGTAGCGGAAAGGGATCCATGCCGTACCGTCGCATTGCCCTGAGAATTCAGTACCTCGGCAGCAGGTTCTATGGCTGGCAGCGCCAGGCAGCCCGCCGTACCGTGCAAGGGGTGCTGGAGGAGGCGATTGCGTCGCGGGCGGGGCATCCGGTAACCCTCTATGGGGCCGGTCGCACCGATACGGGGGTTCATGCTGCAGGCCAGGTGGCCCACTTCGACACCACCTCCGGTATCCCTGCGGCGGAGTGGTCGAGGGTGCTGAACGACTGTCTGCCGGAAGATGTGGTAGTGCTGGCTTCTGCTCAAGTGCCTGACTCCTGGCACGCCCGCTTTTCGGCTCGCTGGCGCCGTTACCGCTACCTGATCCTGAACCGGGAGCGACCGGATGTGTTCTGGCGCCTCTTTAGCTGGCAAGTGCGTTGGCCTCTGCAGGTGGAGCCGATGGCGGAAGCCCTGAATTCCCTGCTGGGGGAGCACAGCTTGGAAGCCTTCCGGCGGCGGGGATCGGATCGGCCCCACTCGCGGGTACAGGTGCAGGAGGTGCTCTGCCAGCGGCTGGGGGACTTGATCAGCATCGAGGTGCAGGCCAGCGGCTTCCTCTACCGGATGATGCGGCTCTTGGTGGGATCCCTAGAGGTGGTGGGCCGGGGCCAGCTCAGCCCGGCACAGTTTGTCCACCTGTGGCAACACAACGACTGGAGCCAGATGCGCACCCGCTACAGCGCTCCTCCGCAAGGGCTGTGCCTGACGGATGTGGGCTATGCTGCGGATCCCTTCGGTCAACAGTTCGCCCACTCGCCGCCCTTTTGGGCCTTGCCCACAGAGCCTCCCTCCGCCCTCCGGTCGCCGGCTGCGTTGGCCCATTCCTGCGGTTGATCTGGGCGATCTCCAAGCTTGTCCTGATATGTTTCCTTGCCTGCCATGAACAAAACTCCCCTTCCCAACCCCGAGACTCTGGCGCCCCGCTGGTATCTGGTGGATGCTGCCAATCAGCGCCTGGGCCGCTTGGCCGCCGCTGTGGCCACCCTCTTGCGGGGTAAGCATAAACCGGACTTCACCCCTCACCTGGATACGGGGGACTATGTAATTGTGATCAACGCTGAGAAAGTGGTGGTCACCGGCAAAAAGCGCACCCAAAAGCTCTACCGCCGCCACTCTGGCCGTCCTGGCGGCATGAAAGTGGAAACCTTTGCCCAACTGCAGGCGCGGCTGCCGGAGCGGGTGGTGGAAAAAGCGATCAAGGGAATGTTGCCCCACACCCGTTTGGGCCGGCGGCAATTCACCAAGCTGAAAGTTTACGCCGGGCCAAACCACCCTCATGAGGCCCAGCAACCCCAGGTTTATCCCCTCAACACGATCCCAGGAGCCAAAGCATGACTCAAGCGAGCAGCCAACGAGCCGTTTATTGGGGAACGGGACGCCGCAAAACCGCCGTTGCCCGCGTGCGTTTGGTGCCCGGCACGGGCAAAATCATCATCAACGACAGGCCGGGAGACCAGTATCTGCAGTATCAAGAAGCCCTGCTGGCCAGTGTGAAGGGGCCGCTGGAGATCCTGGGACTGGAAAACTCCTACGACATCTTGGTGCGAGCCCATGGCGGCGGCGTTCACGGCCAGGCGGATGCGATCAAGCTGGGGGTGGCGCGCGCCCTCTGCGAGGTGGATCCGGCCAATCGCGGCCCTTTGAAAGTAGAGGGTTATCTGAAACGGGATCCGCGCGCCGTGGAGCGGAAGAAATACGGCCTGCGCAAGGCCCGCAAGGCTCCCCAGTACTCGAAGCGCTAGGGATCCCTGCCGTTGTTTTTAGAGGAAGATGTTGATAGACAAGGGTATAGAAACAGGCCCAGAGGAGGAAAGGGTTATGCCCAAGAAAGGATTGCACCCGCAGTGGTATCCAGAAGCCAAAGTCATCTGCAACGGCGAAGTGGTGATGACGGTGGGATCCACCAAGCCGGAGCTCAGGGTGGATGTTTGGTCGGGCAACCATCCCTTTTTCACCGGCAGCCAGAAGATCATCGACAGCGAAGGCCGGGTGGAGAAGTTCATGCGCAAATACGGCATGAGCGGTGGCAAAAAGGCCAAGTAGAGGTTCCCCCATCTGGGTGTGGGCAATACTTGGATTCCTGGGTATCGCAAGTCTATGGCTTCTGCTCAACTGATCGACCAGCTTAAGAATGTCGAAGCCACCTTTCAGGAGCTGACGGTGCGCTTGGCCGATCCGGACGTGGCCACGGATCCAGCTGAGCTGCAGCGGATTGCCAAGGCCCGCTCCTCCTTGGAGGCCACCGTCCAGGCTTTTCACGACTGGCAAAAGCTGAATCGCGATCTGCAACAGACGGAAGAACTTTTGCGGGAATCGGCCTCCGACCCGGAGCTGGAGGCGATGGCAAGAGCGGAACTTGAGCAACTGCGGGCCCGCCAAGAACAACTGGAGGAAAAGCTCACCCTGCTGCTGCTGCCCCGGGATCCCAACGACGACAAGAACATTATGTTGGAGATTCGCGCTGGCACCGGTGGGGAGGAGGCGGCGCTGTGGGCGGCGGATCTGGCCCGCATGTACACCCGCTACGCCGAAAAGCTGGGCTGGTCGGTGCGTCTGGCGAGCCTCTCGGAAGGAGAGCTGGGGGGCTACAAAGAGGCGATCCTGGAGATTCAAGGGGATCAGGTGTACAGCAAGCTCAAGTTTGAAGCTGGCGTGCATCGGGTGCAGCGGGTGCCCGTCACCGAAGCGCAAGGCCGTGTCCACACCTCGACGGCCACGGTGGCGGTGATGCCAGAGGTGGACGAGGTGGAGGTGGTCATCGACCCGAAAGACATCGAAATCAAAACGGCACGTTCCGGGGGGGCAGGCGGCCAAAACGTGAACAAGGTGGAGACGGCGGTGGATCTTCTCCACAAGCCCACCGGGATCCGGGTGTTTTGTACCGAGGAGCGTTCCCAACTGCAGAACCGCCAGCGGGCCATGCAGATTTTGCGGGCCAAACTCTACGAGATGAAGCTGCAGGAGCAACAGGCCTCCATCAGCTCTGCTCGGCGCATGCAGGTGGGAACGGGATCCCGCTCGGAAAAAATTCGCACCTACAACTACAAGGACAACCGCGTTACCGACCACCGCCTCAACCAGAATTTCCCTCTGCAGCCCATCTTGGATGGGGAGCTGGACGACTTGATCCAGGCTTGTATTGGCCTTTACCAAAAAGAGCTGTTGGCGGAGCTATCCTAGGCCAAACTGAGTTACCGCCAGCGAATGGGATCCCTTCTCGAGGACCTTTCCTCTGCCGAGCTAGCGGTAGAATAAATACCCACGTCGAGTGCCTAAACCCCCATGCTGGCCGAATACCGCCAACACGCCGCTGCCCGCGAGGCCCAAGGGATCCCGCCGCTGCCCTTAAACGCTGCCCAGACCAGCCAGGTGTGCGAGCTCCTGAAGGCCCCGCCTGCCGGCGAAGAAGCCTTTTTGTTGCACCTCTTAACAGAGCGCGTCCCGCCGGGGGTCGATGAAGCCGCCTATGTGAAAGCGGGCTTTTTGGCCGCTGTGGCCAAGGAGGAGGTTGAATCCCCGTTGATCACTCCCCTGCGGGCGGTGGAGCTCTTGGGCACCATGCTGGGGGGCTACAACGTCCAGGTTTTGCTGGATCTGTTGCGGGATCCCCGGAGTGAGATTGCAGCGGCAGCAGCCCGCGCCCTCAGCCACACCCTGCTGGTTTTCGATGCCTTTCACGACGTGCTGGAGCTGAGCCAGTCCGGCAATGCCTATGCCCAACAGGTGATCGAGTCCTGGGCCAAGGGCGAATGGTTTACCGCCAAAGCTCCCCTGGCCGCAGCAATCACTGTAACAGTGTTCAAGGTTGCCGGCGAGATCAACACCGATGACCTTTCCCCCGCCGCCCACGCCACCACCCGCCCGGATATCCCCCTCCACGCCCAAGCCATGCTGGAGTCCCGCGCTCCAGGATCCCTGGTTACCATTGCCGAGCTGAAGCGCCGCGGCCATCCCGTTGCCTTTGTGGGGGATGTGGTGGGCACCGGCTCCTCCCGCAAATCCGCCCTCAACTCGCTGCTCTGGCACATCGGCCACGACATTCCCCATGTGCCCAACAAGCGGGCCGGCGGGGTGATCCTGGGGGGCACCATTGCGCCCATCTTCTTCAACACCGCCGAAGATGCCGGGGCCTTGCCCATCCAGTGCGATGTCTCCCGCCTGGAAACCGGCATGGTGGTTACCATTTGCCCCTACGAAGGCGTGATCCGCTCTGAGGCCGGCCAGGTTCTCTCCACCTTTTCCCTGCGGCCCGTGACCCTCCCCGACGAAGTGCGGGCGGGGGGACGTATTCCCCTGTTGATTGGCCGTGCCCTCACCGACAAAACCCGCCAAGCCTTGGGTTTGCCTCCCTCGACCTTGTTTATCCGCCCCACTCCACCGGCAGACACCGGCAAAGGCTATACCCTAGCGCAAAAAATCGTGGGCAAAGCCTGTGGGCTGCCAGGCGTGCGCCCGGGCACCAGTTGTGAGCCCCTCATTACCACGGTGGGATCCCAGGACACCACCGGCCCCATGACCCGCGATGAGCTGAAGGAGCTGGCCTGTCTGGGCTTCAACGCCGACCTGGTGCTGCAGAGCTTCTGCCACACCGCCGCCTATCCCAAGCCGGTGGACATCCAGATCCACAAAGAGCTGCCCGACTTTTTCGCTTCCCGCGGGGGCGTTGTCCTGCGTCCCGGCGATGGCATCATCCACTCCTGGCTCAACCGCATGCTCCTGCCGGATACCGTCGGCACCGGGGGCGACTCCCACACCCGCTTCCCCTTGGGGATCTCCTTCCCGGCGGGATCCGGTCTGGTGGCCTTTGCCGCCGCCATGGGGGTGATGCCCTTGGACATGCCGGAATCGGTGCTGGTGCGCTTTAAGGGGGAACTGCAGCCGGGGATCACCCTGCGGGACATTGTCCATGCCATCCCCTACGTGGCCATTCAGAGGGGGCTGCTCACCGTTGAGAAAAAAGGCAAGAAAAACGTCTTTGCCGGGCGCATCATGGAGATCGAGGGCCTGCCGCATCTGAAGGTGGAGCAAGCTTTTGAGTTTACCGATGCCTCGGCAGAGCGCAACTGTGCCGGCTGTACCATCCAGCTGAGCCTCGAGACGGTCTCAGAATATCTGCGCTCCAACGTGGTGCTGCTGAAAAACATGATTGCCCGCGGCTACCAGGATGCGAGAACCTTGCTGCGGCGCATCGCCAAAATGGAAGCATGGCTGGCCAACCCCAGCCTGATGGAAGCGGATCCCGACGCCGAATACGCCGAAGTCATCGAAATCGACCTCAGCACCATCACCGAGCCGATCGTCTGTGCCCCCAACGATCCCGACAAGGTGATGACCTTGAGCGAAGTCCATGCCCAACACGCCGCCGGCAACCCCGATACGCCGATCAAGATTGACGAAGTTTTCATCGGCTCCTGCATGACCAACATCGGCCACTACCGCGCCGCCGCCAAAATCCTGGAAGGCCAAGGGCGGGCCAAGGTGCGCCAATTCTGGATCTGTCCGCCCACCCGCATGGATGAGGCACAACTGCGCTCGGAAGGCGTATACGGCATCTTTGCTGCCGCCGGGGCCAGAACAGAAATGCCGGGATGCAGCTTGTGTATGGGCAACCAAGCCCGCGTGGAAGACGGGGCCACCGTCATGTCCACCTCCACCCGCAACTTCAACAACCGCATGGGCAAAGACGCGCGGGTTTATCTGGGATCCGCCGAGCTGGCCGCCGCCTGCGCCCTTTTGGGCCGGATCCCCACCCCTGAGGAATACCAAGAGATCGTCTCCAGCAAAATCCAACCCTTTGCCGGCGAGCTGTACCGCTACCTCAACTTCCACGAGATCCCTGGCTTTGAGGACGAAGGGCGGGTCATCCCCCCCGAGCAAATGCCCAAGATCGAGGATTTGCTCGGGATCCGTTCTTGAGCAGGGTGGAGTAGGATTCCAAATCTGCCCTGGGTCGCCCTGATACCATGGCAGGGATCGCCCCATCGCCCTGGAGAAAGCCCAATGGCCCTGAATCCGAAGATGATCTGCCGCATCCACCGCACCCTTGCCCCCATTCTGGCCCTGCCGTTGGTGGTGACGGTGCTAACGGGATCCCTGTATCAAATTGCCCGCCTTAACGAAAACTTCGACTACTACTGGCTGATCCAAATCCACAAAGGGCAGTGGGGCCCCCTCGATCTGCAAGCGGTTTACCCCTTCTTAAACGGACTGGGGCTGCTGGTGATGGTGGCCACCGGTCTCAGTATGTGGTTACCCACAAAACTCCATCGCCGCCCCAAACATACGGAGTCCCAGAGGGTTTTGGATGGATAAACCTGTAGGGTAAACACCTAAGAAACATTCCAGAAAACCCTACATTTCCCGGAACGGATTTGACTACACTAGAAGCATAGAGGTTTTGCTTGCACCTCTAAAGTTGAGCCCCGAAAGCTAAGCTCCAAACTCGAAGTGGAAGTCAAAAAAAGCAAAGTAATAGAGGAGGAGGATGCTCTATGGCTCTTGTCCGCTGGGATCCATTTCGTGAAATTGACGAAATTCAACGGGAAATGAACCGGATGTTCGACCGGCTGATCCCTCGCACCACCGAGGCCGACGGCTTTGCCTTCATGCCGGCAGTGGAGATGCACGATGATCCCGAAACCATTACCCTGAAGCTGGAGCTGCCCGGCTTGAACCCCAACGACTTGGATATCCAAGTCACAGCCGAAGCGGTCTCCATCACCGGGGAACGGCGATTTGAGAAGCGCTCTGAAGACAAAGGGGTAACCCGGACTGAATTCCGTTACGGGCGCTTCCAACGGGTGATCCCGCTGCCGAACCGGATCAAACACGATCAGGTGAAAGCCGAATACAAAGATGGGATCCTCACCCTCACCTTGCCGAAGGCCGACTCTGAAAAAGCCCAAGTGGTCAAAGTGAGCGTTGTCTCCTGATGGCCTAGAGGTTAGGCAACTTCCTAATAGGGAAAAAGGATCCCATAGAGGTAGGCGATGAGCCTACCTTTTTTTACATTTCGGTTCAAGATTCCATGGCTTCCCAGCTCCCCTCTCCTTCTGGGAAAGGGGCCGGGGCAAGGGCAGGGGCAACGACCATAAACTGGCTTCGCTGCAGGGATCCCCAGCCTTCCCTAGCGAACTTAAACCGAACCCCATTTGACTTTTGCCTGCCGGTTTGGATAGGGTTTGAGTGCGCAACGGAGCCAAGGTTGAGAGCATGGCCAGCGTTACCTACGAACACGTTACCAAGCGCTACAGAGACACCACCGCCGTCCATGACCTGAACATCACCGTCGAAGACGGGGAATTTCTCGTCTTTGTCGGCCCCTCCGGCTGCGGCAAAACCACCTCCCTGCGCATGCTGGCCGGCTTGGAAGAAGTGAGCGCCGGCTCCATCTACATTGGCGATCGACGGGTGAACGATGTCCCCCCCAAGGATCGGGATATCGCCATGGTCTTCCAATCCTATGCCCTCTACCCCCACATGACCGTGGCCGAGAACATGGCCTTTGGCCTCAAGCTGCGCGGCCTGCCACGGGCGGAGATCGAAAGCCGGGTTAGGGGGGTGGCCAAGCGCCTTGGGATCGAGCACTTGCTCAACCGCAAGCCCAAGGAACTTTCGGGTGGGCAACGGCAGCGGGTTGCCGTCGGGCGGGCCATCGTGCGCAATCCGGCGGTGTTTTTGATGGATGAGCCCCTCTCCAACTTGGATGCCAAGCTGCGGGTACAGGCGCGGGCCGAGATCAGCAAGTTGCACATGCAACTGGGCACCACCTTTATCTACGTTACCCACGACCAGGTGGAGGCCATGACCATGGGCAACCGCATCGCCGTCATGAAGGATGGCCGCCTGCAGCAGGTGGATACCCCCCACACCCTCTACACCCGCCCGGCCAACCTGTTTGTGGCCGGGTTCATCGGCAGCCCCGCCATGAATTTCTTCCAGGCCAAGCTGCGGGAGCAGGAGGGCACCCTCTGGATCGATACCGGCGCCTTCCGCGTGGCCATCCCGCCCCACCAGGCAGAGCCCTATTGGCAATACGTCGGCAAGTCGGTCATCTTCGGCATCCGCCCGGAAAACATCCACGATCCCCACTACCAACCCCCAGGGATCCAACCTGCCCCGGTGCGGGCTAAGGTCTCGGTAACGGAGCTGGTGGGCCATGAAGTAATCCTCTATCTCAGCACCAGCGACCGAGAAGGGATCCTGGCCGAGCAGGAGTTTATTGCCCGCGTGGATCCCCGTACCCAGCTGCGCGTCAACCAGTGGGCGGAAGTGATCTTCGATATGGATCGCTTCCACCTGTTCGATCCCGAAACCGAGCAGCGCCTAGGTTAAACCCTGGAATCGCTTTAGAATCCTAATCAGTCCTACAGAGGCAGGGATCCCTATGCCGGAGCAATCGACGTCCCGCTTGGTTCAGGCGCAGTTTGACGAATTTCCCTACCCGAATGTCCCGATTGAGCAGACGGTTACGGATAACTTCGCGCTGTTTGCCAACAGCCTCACCACCGCTTACTATCGCCGCAACCGCAAGGTGGTCAAACCCGAGGGCAAAGTGATGCTCAACGCCGGCTGTGGCTCCGGCTGGGAGACCCTCGTGCTGGCCACGGCCAATCCAGGAGCTTCTTTTGTCGGGGTGGATATCTCGGCAGAATCCCTGAAAATGGCCCGGCAGCGCTTCGAGTTCCACCAGATCAAAGAGGCGCGTTTCGAGGTGATGGACATCACCGACCTGCAAGCCTTGGGGGAGCAGTTCGATTTCATCGCCTGCAACGACGTGCTCTACCTACTGGACGATCCGGTGGCGGGGCTGAAAGGCATGCGCCAAGTCCTCAAACCGGACGGCATCATCCGCACCAATGTCCACAGCCTTTACCAGCGCCAGTTTATCTTCAACATGCAGGATGCCATGGAGCTGCTGGGGGTGATGGATGAGCCGGCTGCCAAAGCCGTTCCCATCCTCAGGGAGCTGATGGATGCCCTTCACGAGGGCAGCTTCGTCAAAAGCCACTGGCAGGGGGATGCCATCAAAACCACCAATGGGATCCTGGCCAACTTCCTGCTGCGCAGCGACAAAGGCTTTACCGTACCTCAGGTCTTTGAGATGCTCCGCCAAGCCGGGCTGGAGTTCATCAGTATGGTCAATTGGCAGCAGTGGAAGCTGGAGCGGGTCCTCACCAAGCCCGTTCCCTACGCCCTGCGGCAAATCAAAAAGCTCAACCAAGAGGAGCTGCTGCACTTTATCGAGTTGATCTTTCCCAACCTGACCCGCCTGATCGACTTCTGGTGTGGCCACCCCACCGGGGCCACTTCTCCCCAACCCTTCAGCAACGAGGAATGGAGAAATGGCTCGGTACACGCCCATCCTCTGCTGCTGAGGCTCAACGCCAAGGCTGCCTTTGAGAATGCCATCCGCGACAATGGCCCGGTCAACATCAACGGCTGGCCCGGCTCCGAGGGCAACATCACCATCGATCCCTTCTCGGTGCGCTGGTTGATCGATGTTTTTGGAGAAGAGCCTGTTCCTGTACAGGCCCTGGCGGCCAAGGCGCTAGATCTCATGGATTGGACCCCCGAAGAGGCCTTTAACCAAGTGGTGGCCAATCTCAAGTTCCTGGAAGAGCGGCTGGTGGTGCTGTTGCACTCGCCGCTGCGTTGAGTTCAAGAACCTACCCCCCTCTCCCCCTGGGAGAGGGGCCGGGGGTGTTTGCGTTTAGCGACGCGGAGCGCTTGGGCTGGGAGAGGGGCTGGGGGTGAGGGTCTGCAGCACCCTGATTTGCTCGGCCCGAATGGCCGCTGGGATCGATCCTTCCGCATCGACGTTGACGGCGAACCGAACGGTGCCTTCCATTTCCACCACATCTCCCGGGAGCAGATCCAGCCAGCTGGCAGAGCGGCCAAGGCGAGTCACTTGCACCTCCTCAGCAGGAACCACCGAGACCCACGTGCCCGCGTAGCGCTCCAAGCTGGGGCTGACTTTTTCCAAGTTGACCCCAATCCAGCCCTCTTTGCGGTTGAGCAGCCGCACCGTCCCAGTTAGTTGGAAAGGCTGTGCTTCTTCCGCTAACTTGATTGGCTCGTAGAGAACCTCTGTATTTAAAGGCTGCAGCCGAGCCAACTCCACCCGCCACCCTTGGGCCTGGCGATAGAGGGTAACCTCCATAACTGCGCGCAGCCGACCCTCCGGCAAAGGCTCGTAGAAGCCCAACTGAGAGCGAAAAGGGCGAAACCGGGGATCCTCCCGATCCGGCTCTGTTAAAAATCGTTGCAGCTCCTCGGCGGTGAACTGGAAGCGAAGCGTTGGCACCACCGCTTCTGGCTTTAGGATCGAGTCCACCCGGAAAACGGCTGTATTGCCCACCGCTTGAATGGGGGTGAGGGTAAACTCCTCCGCTGAGGGCCACGATTGATCTAAGGCCCCCGGAGGGATCCCTTTTAGCAGCCGCGGAGTGAGCAGGGCTTCTGCGGTGGCAAAATCGCGGGCATTGGCCGCCTGGACAAACTCCCGCAGCGTTTCTTCAGCCGTTTTGGCCTGCCAACAGCCCCCCAGAGGCAGCAAAGCCAGCACCAGGAAAAACCACGCTCTCACATCCACACCCTCCCCAATCTCCCTGCAGGTAACAGTCCTAGGGGTTCTCGGTTGGAGATGCAGAATTTTCACCGGGATCCGCTGCTTCTGTCTCTTCTGGGTTTTCCGACTGGGATCCCGAAGCAGCAGGTGGCTTATCCGGCTGCCACACTTCAATTCGCCAGCCGCGATCTTGCTGGTAGAGGGTGATCTTGACGCGGGAGGTTACCGTCTCTCCCTCCAGGCGCATCCCCACCAACTGCGGGGCCAACTGCTGATAGGTGGGATCCGCCAGATCCGGCTGGGTCAAATACTTGCGCAACGTCAAGGGATCCAGCCCCAGGCGCTGGGCCGCATCCTCCAGCGAGTCGGTGCCCTCCACCCAGACATAGGCCGTCTTCCCGGTCACCTCTTGGTTACGCACCTGCACGTTCTCCCCCACCGTGCCCCAAATCGAAGGCAGGGATCCCGGCCGGAGGGCATTGCTGAAGCGCTCCGTCAGGTAGCTGTCTGCCGTGCCCCAGTCCCCCTTCTCGGCAGCAGCGATGAAAGTGCTCACCACCTGGTCAGGAGTTTGCACAGGAGCTGCCTGGGTACAGGCGATCCCTCCTGCCAGGGCGGCAGCAGCAATCCAGACGGGGAAACGGCGTACCATGAACATCCCTCAACCACAAGCGGCATCGCTCTCCTAGGTTACCAAACTTTTTCCGCCTTCTCTTCTGCCTGTTCAGAAGACCCAGTGCAGCTCCGGCAAGGTGGTAGGATAATTCAGCAGCTTAGTTAGCGAAGCCATGGGGATCCCCACCACTGCCGATGAATGTAACGAGCTGGGCATCTCTCACTGCTTGAAGGCCCAGCAAGCCAAAACCTCGCGGGAGCGACGTGCGGCTTGGGCCATGGCTCTGGCGGCCTGGCGGCAGGGTTTGGATCTCGATCCCAACCATCTCCCCTCCCAGTTCAATCGCCTCCATGCCCTTTTGGCCTTGGGAAGCGGCTACACGGCCCTCCAAGAGGGAAAAGAGCTGCTCTCCCGGCTTTTGACCCAGCGTTACCTAGAAGATCCCAGCTTGGGCCTAACCGGATCCCAGCCCAAGCTCGCTTGGGATCCCCCTCGTCTGGCTTCTGCTAGCAAAAAGGCCCGCCGCTCTTCCAAGGCTACCTCCCGCCTCGGCCCTCGCGAACGCTATCTTCACACTCTGGCCCGTTGGCTGGCCCACCACAGCGGGGTTATCTATCGACCGGAGTCATTGCCCTATTGGCGGTTGGCTGCGGCCATCGACCCAGAGGACTTAGAGGCCCAGATGGTGGTTGCCATGAATGCGGCGGCCCAAGCGCAGCCGGAAGGGGCTTTCTTGCTGCAGAAAATAGCCGACCATTTCCCTGGGCAGAAGGACAGGGCCCTGCAAGTGCTGCAACTGGCTCTAGATCGCTACATTCCGCGGCAGGATCCCTCCAAGGCGGAGTCGGATTCAGCAGAGCAAGAGTTAGAAACGCCTCCTAACGGAGATCCAGCCTCGGAGGCGGTGGCCAGTATGGAAATTTGGACTCAGTATGAGGGGTACAAGCTAAGGCTAGAGCCAGATCTTAAAAGCATTGTGACCTTCGTCCTCCTGGCTCAAGATCGCTGGTTTGAGAGTGAAATCGAGCTGTGTCGGCAAATCCTCAAGCCGGGCATGAACGCCATTGACGTGGGGGCCAACGTTGGCGTTTATACTTTTCTATTTGCCCGCTGTGTGGGCGAGTCTGGAAAAGTCTATGCCATCGAGCCCACGCCGGGGTGTTTGCAGTGCTTGCGGGCAACGGTCGCTCAAAACAAGCTCGACCAATCCGTGCAAGTTGTGGAAGCTGCGGTAGGCGAAGAGTCCCGCGAGGTTTACCTGGTCTGCGAAGGGGCCAGCGTTTTCAACCGCATCGTCACGGATCCCATGTCGGTTGTAGAAGAAACCAAGCCGGTGCAGCAAATCACCTTGGACGAGTTGTGGATCTCAGAGAGCAAGCCCACCATCGATCTGCTCAAAATTGACGCGGAAGGGGCAGAGGTTCCTGTTCTGAAGGGGGGGAGAAAGCTGATCGAGACCTGTACCCCGCTGATCCTGTTTGAAAACCAAAATGTCGGCCAGTTTTCAGGTTTGGAGTCGGCGAAGCTTCTCGCCGAATTAGGCTATCTCATTTATGTTTACAACCCGATGATCCAAGATCTCAGTACCGTTCAGGCTTCTGTGCAACTGCCAACTGCGCTAAACTTGGTTGCCGTGCATCCGAATCGCTTTTCTCTGGCGAGCAAAGCCGGTCTGATCTAGCCGTTTCTGTGGAGTAGAACAATGCCTTTCCCGATTAGCGAGATCCTCGACAAAGACATGCCTTTTATCCGAATTGCAGAAGTGGGGGCGATGTTTCTCGTCGGCGATATCGACAAGCTGGTTCAGGAAGGGCATGCCCAAGTGATAGGATTTGAGCCCCAAAAAGAAGAATGCGAAAAGCTCAACGCCAGAGCCCTAGCCGAGGCTCCTCGCGCCGACAAAGTGAAGCGGCAATACTTTCCCTATTTCATTGGGGATGGATCCCGCCGCAAGTTCTATTTCACCAACACTGGCTACACCTCCTCTCTTTATGAGCCCGATCAGGAGCTGGCCCAGCATTTTGAGAACTTGGCGGAAGTTTGTCGGGTAACTCGGGTCGAGGAAGTCCAGACTACCCGCCTGGATGACATTCCAGAACTGGGCGAAGTGGACTTTCTCAAGATGGATGTTCAGGGAGCCGAGCTGGATGTCATCCGGGGCGCTAGAAAAACTCTACAGAGTGTTACTGTCATCCAAACAGAAGTCGAGTACATACCCCTCTACAAAAACCAGCCTCTTTTTAGCGATGTGGATATTGCCCTTAGAGAAGAGGGCTTTCTTCTGCATGGCATGGCCAGCAACATTGGCGCCTGCCTCAAGCCTTTCTCCTCCAGAACCTATCGCCCTTACACCCAAGTGTTGTGGTGCGACTATGTTTACGTCAAAAACTTTATGCACTTGGGTCGGCTTTCCTCGCGCCAGCGGCTGGCAATGGCGGTAGTTTTGCATGAGGTTTACCTGTCCTACGATCTGGTAGCTTTCATCCTGGGCGTCCATGACCAAATTGCCCAAACCCGCTACAAAGACTTCTACCTGGCCAGGATGTTTGCCGCTCTCAATGTCTCTTAAATTGCTCAGACGAGGTGGGGGATGATCGTCATCGACGGAGTTATCTGGCAGTCGGAAGGGTTTTCTCGCTCTCCACTTTTGGATCAGTCCTACCTGTGGCTGAGCCTCATTGAAGAGTGGGTCAAGGCCAAGAAGGCAACGAAGTTTGTGGTGCTCACCCGCGGGCAAACTTGGTTGCCACCGGGAACTTTTTTTTCCGAGATCCCCCGCTTTGCTTTTGCAGAGGCAGATGAGGATCGCACCGGCCTGCAGAGCGCCTGCGACCAGCTCAAGGCCAGGCTGTTTCTCTCCACCGGCTACACCACCCCCATTTCCACCCCTTCCATCGCCTTCATCTACGACCTAGAAGCAGAGGCCGGCAGCCAATTTCACTCGGAATACATCGAGAAGAAAAATGCCATCTTGGCTGCTGCCCACTACGTTTTCTTCTCCGATGAAGTGTTTGCTGGCTTCCGAACCCACTACCCCGGGATCCCACCTGAGCAGATGTCGCTGGTCTATCCGGCCATCGAGGGCTGGGCCAAGCCGGCTGCTCCCGATGCCATGGCCGAGTTTCGCCGCAAGTTTCAGTTGACTCGCCCTTTTTTCTTGGCCGTCTTGCCCGAACAGCTGGCTGATTACCGTGGCATCCAGGCTGTCAGCCAAGCTTGGGAGATCCTCCAAGGTCAAAAGCTCTCCCGCACCGAGCTGGTCTTTGCCTTTCCCAGTCCTCTGGAGGTGGATCCCGTCAAAGCGCAACTGCCCCAACGAGAAGGCCTTCGCTACCTCAGCCTGAACAATCCCGAGCTGGCCTGCGCCTATTCCTCGGCTCTGGCGCTGGTTTTCCACTCCACCTTTCGGCCCAGCAGCCCCCTTGAGGCGATGGCCTGCGGCTGTCCTGTGGTGCATTACCGGGATGAGCAGCCAAATGCCTCCGGCTCGGAGTCGGCAACTGCCTCTGGAGAGAAAAAAGATAAGGATCCCTTGCAAAACCCGACAGCCCTGCTCTGCCAAGGCTCTCTTCAAGAGCTGGTTGACGCCTTGCAGCGCATTCAAAGCTACCCGGTACGCTCTCCCCTCATTGCCAAGGGGTTGGAACAGGCCAAGGAGCTGAGCTGGGCAACAGTGGCCGCCAAGCTGTGGGACATTTTCGAGCAGGTGGCTCCTTCGGAATCCGAGGAACCTACTGACCGCTGACCACCAAGTTTTTCCACATCTGCCAATAGGCCCGCTCCAAAGCGCGAGCATGGCTTTGCGGATCCCTCAGGGGCGATTTCTCCATCATGCCTCGCAGGCTGTGGCGCAGATGCCGCAGCCGCTCCAGATCACTGGCCAAGTTCACGGCAATTTCCACGTATTCTTCCGGCGTTTGGGCCACCAGCTCCGGCAGCCCCACGTTGGTGAGGATGGAGACCCCCACCCGGCAGACATGAGCGTTGCCCGCCAAGACCACCACTGGCGCGCCGCCCCAGAGGGTTTCGCAGGTGGTGGTGGTGCCGTTGTAGGGGAAAGGATCCAGGCCGATATCAATCTCACTGTAGATCTGGAGATGCTCTGGAATGCTGCGGCGATCTCCCACCAGGTGCACCCGCTGCCGCTCCACCCCGTGCCGCTCGAAGTGCCCCCAGAAGATCTCGCAGACGCTGCTGTCGGTGTAGCGCATGTTTTTGAGCAGGATGCGGGCATTGGGCAGCCGCTTGAGGATCTCCGCCCACACTGCCACCACGTTGGGGGTAATTTTGGTGGGGTTGTTGCAGCAGCCAAAGGTGATGTAGCCGGCAGACAGAGCCGGTAGCTCGGAAACCGGCGGAAAGATATCCACAGGGTTGTAGCAGAGAAAGCTTTTGGGCAGGCGCATCAACTTTTCTGTGTGGTACTTCTCCGTCAAGCCCGGCGGGTCGGCATAGGCATCGGTGATGCGGTAGTCCACCAAGGTCAGGCCGGTGGTGTTGGGGTAGCCCAGATAGGTGGCCTGGAGGGGGGCAGGTTTGAGGGCCAGCACTCCCAAGCGGTTGTAGGCTGTGTGGCCGGCCAGATCCACCAGAATGTCGATCTTGTCCTCGTGGATGAGGTCGGCCACCTCCACATCGGAGCGGATCTTGTGGATGTCTCGCCAGGCATCGGCCTTTTCCTTCATCCGCTCCGTCACGATGTCCGAATACGGCCCGTTGGAATAGCAGTAGATCTGGAAGCGCTCGTGGTCGTGGTGGTTATAGACATGCTCAAAAAACATGCTCACGGAGTGCAGCTTAAAGTCTCCGGAGATGTAGCCGATGCGCAGAGGCCGCTTCAGATCCCGATCCCGGTGGTAGGGCCGCCGCAGATGGGCCACCGAGGCTTGGGTGGCATCCCCCCACTTCTTGTGCTCCCGCAGGGTCTCTTCGGGATCGAAATCGGGGGCGTAGTGCAGGCCCATGAGGATGTTGCCGTGGAAAGCGATCACCCCCGGAGCCAGCTTGGCCGACTTGCGATAGGCTTTGATGGCCTCCTCGTGGCGGCATTGCTGGAGGAAGGTGCCCGCCAACCCTGCATAGGTGGAAGGATCCTCGGGGTTGATCTCCAGGGCGCGCTGAAAAGATTCCAGTGCCTCGGTTAGGCGGTTCAACTCTTTGTAAACGGATCCCAGGGCCCGGTGAACATCCAGGAAGTCCGGCTTGAGGCGGGCCGCTTCCTGCAAAACCGGCAGGGCTTCCTCATTGCGATGCTGACTTTGCAACAACAGCCCCAAGTTGCAGTAGGCCTCCCCCAACTCCGGGTCGTGCACCAGCGCCTGCCGGTATTGAATCTCTTCTTTTTCCGGCTCGTTCAAGTGCCGATAGGCCAGGCCCAGGTTGTTGTAGGCCAGGGCAAAATCGGGCTTGTGCTCCAGGGCCGCCTCCAGTAGGGGGATGGCTTCCTTGAATCGCAGCTGATCCAGCAGCAGACACCCGGCCTCGAAGTAGGCCTCGGCCAGGTTGGGCCGCACACCCAGAGCGCGGCTGAGGTGGGCCATGCTATCGGCCATGCCGCAAGGGAACACCTTGCGAAACCCCCGATCCGACAAAAAACCCGCCAAGCCTCGGTAGGCTTCGGCATATTCAGGCTGCAGGCCAAGGGCCACATGGTAGTAGTCCAGCGCCCGCTGCGGCTGCTTCAGCTTGCGATAGGCTGTGGCCAGGTTGAAGTAAACCCGCGGGCGATCCGGCTGCAGCGCCAAAGCCGCCCGATAGGCTTCAATGGCCGCCTCCGGCTGTCCCTGCTCCAGCAGGGCGGTGCCCAGGTTGATGTGAGCTTCCACCAAGTGCCCATCCAGCTCCAGCGCCTGACGGAAAGCGGCAATAGCTTCCTCCCAGTTCCCTTGCTCTGCCAAGGTCAAGCCCAGGCCGTTGTACAAGGCCGCTTGTTGCGGATCCTGCTCCAGAAGCTGCCGATAGAGCTCAGCGGAGCGCTCCAACTGCCCCACCTCGCGGCAGAGCTCGGCCAGTTCTTGCGCTCGCTCTGGGGTAAACTCTAGCGCCAGCGCCTGCTCTAGATGGTCGATGGCCGTTGCCGGCCACCCCTTCTGTCGGTAGATCTGGGCCAGCTCCGTCAGGATCTGGGCATCCTGGGGCTGCAGGGCCAGCGCCCGCCGGTAATACAGCTCAGCCTGGTCATACTGGCCCAGTTGAAAGTGGCAGAGGCCCAGGTTGGAGAGGGCCTGCAGGTGATCGGGCTGCAGCGCCACCGCTTGGCTGTAGCATTCGATGGCTGCTTCCCGCTTGCCCAGGGCCTGGTACACCGCCCCCAAGTTGCTGTGAAAGGCTGCCTGCTCTGGCCGCAGCTGCGTGGCCTTGGCCATGTGGGCCGCGGCTTCCTCAAGGCGGCCCGTCTGGTAGCAGAGGATGCCCAGAAAATGCAGAGCCTCCGGTTGGTCGGGCTGGAGAGCCAGCACCTGCCGGTAGGCCGCCTCCGCCTGCTGCAGCTCCCCTGCCTGGTGGTGGCGGGTTGCCGCTTCCAAAGTAGCTATCAGCGCATCGGGTGTCACTTGGCCTGGATCCCTGGGTTTCACGACTCCTGATTCTATACCTAATCTGGGTTGCGTGAGAAAAAAGCGGGCCCGCCTGCACAGGCCCGCCGAGGGGTTAAACAGCCTGCCGACTAGCGCGGGACAGTGAAAGTAATGTCCAGCCGCGGCCCGCGAGCGGTGGTGATAGGGCCAGCACCCGTACCCGTGGCCGGCTCTTTGTCGAACTCGGCCCGGCAGGTGCCCGTAGCCCCCTGGCTAATCTCGAAACCAGCCGCATTAGCTGGCGTCCCCGCCACGCTGGTGCTGGTGCTGAAGCTGGTCGAGAAGCTGGCCGTGTAGGAGAAGGTCTGGCTGGGAATGACCAGGGCTTGGGTGGTTAGGAAGGTTGTTGAGGCGGTAATGGTGGTTGTTGTGGCCGGTGGGCCCGTAAAGGTAAAGCTTCCTGTGCTACCAAGCAGGGAAACTTGCGGGAAATTTTGGCTAATGGTCGTGCTGCTGGTGGGCAAGAAGGCCGAGAAGGTGCTGCCCGCCGCACTGAAGCTCACCGTTATCGGGTTGGTGGCCAAAAGGGTAGCCGTGACCGTAGCAGAGTTGTTCGGATTAACTTGGTAGGTTGCGGTAGAAGCGTTAGTAGTAGCTGCATTCCCTGTAACCCCAACTAGAATGGGAGGCACCGCCTGGAAGGCAGGAGCGCCACTGGCCGTGCCACCGGCCGAGCTGGAGACAGAGGTGGAAAGCGACGGGAACACAGAGGTAGCCTGGTTGTTCCACACCTCCTTGGCACACTGCAGCCGCACCTGGTAGAAGCGCGGGCCTGGCGCCGACACCGCCCGCTGCACCCCAGGCCCCACATCCGCCGTGCGCGGCCCCGCCGACGCATCGCCCCCCAGCACGTTGCCGGTGAAGCTCAAAGCCACAAAGCCAGAAGTCGCCGGCGCAAAGAAGTCGCTGGACACCACGTTGTCAACCGCGCCCAGCCGCACTTCTTGGAACACCACGCTGTTGGCTGCCACGTTGTGGGGAGTGGCATCCAGGAAGAAGAAGCCCCGCCCCCTGTCGCCAAAACCAGGAATGGTGGCCGAGTCGCTGGAGGGCAACTGCACCAGCGTCAACTGCGCCCCCTGCACGATGGCGTTGCGGGGAATGGCGTCGGGAATGGGGAAGGAAAGCACCGCCCGGAAGTCAGAGTAGGTGCCCACCGGCAGGTTCTCGCCTGCGCCGGAGCGGCGGATGCCAAAGCCAACGGGAATGACAGTGGGGTTGGAGAAGACTTGTCCCCCCGGAGTGAGAGCGGCCAGTTGGGTGGGCAGAGCGCTGATGGGCGGAGCCGTGGTGGGAGTGGGAGCAGGAGCCGGAGTGGGAGGTGGTGGCGGCGGAGCCGGGGGAGCTGGTGGGGGTGGTGGGGGCGGCGGCGGTACGGGTGTAACAGTGCCAGTGCTGCTTTCGCCGCAACCGGTGAGCAGCAGGGGCAGCAGCACCACTGTGGAAGCCAGAGACAGAGACCCGAGTGACTTGAGCAGCCACTTGTGCATTGTTCCGTTCATGTTTCTCCTCTTAACCAAAAAAGTGGGGTTCGGCTGAACACTTCCCTTAACTTACCCGATCAACTCGCCCAGGGCAAGCCAGGCCGTAGGAAAGAGCCAATCGAGGAAAGACGCACACGCGCTTGGATAAGCGGCTCGTCCGTTTACTCTGCTTATCATACAAGTCAATCAGCTCGCTTTGGCAAGTGCTGCCAGTTTTTTCTGGATGAGATCGGGAGTGACGCAGATCACAGACGCCGGATGAGGTTCTTGAGGAGTGGCCGGTTGGCAGCCTCTCGGAGCAAGGCAGTTGGGGATTGCGGAGGCCAAAACCTTTGCCCGGCATGGCTTTTGCGGATCCACCTGGAAAAAACCGGAAGATTTGCCTATTTCCTCACAAAAGGATGCTTGATCCGGGGCAGAAGGGTGGCAGGATGAGGAGTGGATGTTTTTTCTGGAGACCCAACCAGGATGGCTACCTACAAGGTCACTCTGATCAACGAGGAGCAAGGCTTAAACGTCACCATCGATGTGCCGGATGACGAATACATTTTGGACGTGGCGGAAGAGCAAGGGATCGAGCTGCCCTATTCCTGCCGCGCCGGTGCCTGTTCGACCTGTGCTGGCAAGCTGGTGAGCGGCACGGTGGATCAAAGCGATCAGTCCTTCCTGGATGATGATCAGATCGAGCAGGGCTATGTGCTGACCTGTGTGGCTTACCCTACTTCCGACTGCACCATCATCACCCACCAAGAAGAAGCCCTTTACTGATCGAGCTTGAATTTCCGTCCTCAACCCCAGCCCCTCTTCCAAAGAGAGAGGGGTTTTTGTTTTGGGTGGCCCAAGGGGGTGTTCGAGCGCTCCGCGCTGCTGAGGCCCTCACCCAGAGGGAGAGGAGAATTGGCAGTGGTAGGATTTCCTTATTCTGTAGTGCTTCAGCAACCATGACCCCTGAGCAAGAGCAGTGGCTGATTCAAGCCATCCAGGAGCTACAAGCCTCCCAGAGAGAATTGCAAGCCTCCCAAAGAGAATTGCAGGCCGCTCAGCAGGAGCTGCGCCTTGTCCAACAAAACCAGCAGGTTTTGATTCAAGAGCTGCGGGAAGGACAGGCGATGCTGGCCCAGTTTTTTCGGGAGGCGCTGGATCGCTTTGACGAGCGCACCCGAGCCATTGAACGGCGCACCGAAGCTGTGGAGCGCCGCACCGAAGCTTTGGAACGGCGCACTGACGAGATGGCCCGAGAGATGCGGGAGATCCGGCAGGAGATTCGGGATCTGCGCCGCGATTTTTTGGAACGGCGTTAGCTTCCATCCAACCCTGGCCCAAGCGCTCACAGCCCCTTTCCCAGGGAGAAATGCAGGGTGATAGGATTTTTTTATTCTTCTGTAACCCTCGCCGACCATGACCCCTGAGCAAGAGCAGTGGCTGATTCGCGCCATCCAAGAGTTGCAAGCTGCCCAGCAGGAGCTGCGTCTTGTCCAACAAAACCAGCAGGTTTTGATTCAAGAGCTGCGGGAAGGGCAGGCGATGCTGGCCCAGTTTTTTCGCGAGTCAATGGATCGGTTTGATGAGCGCACCCGGGCTATTGAACGGCGCACAGAAGCACTGGAACGGCGCACCGACCAGATGGCGGAAGAGATGCGGGAGATCCGGCAGGAGATTCGGGATCTGCGCCGCGATTTTTTGGAACGGCGGTAGTGGCCCTCACCCCCAGCCCCTCTCCCTCAGGGAGAGGGGAGCTAGGATGGTGGCAGAGCAGTTTCTGGAGGCGGCTGTGGCTTGGACGAGGGGATCCGTTTCTGCACCATCAAGAGATCGCCTGAGTTTGGCGGAATACCTTGCTTATTCGGATGGCAGTGATACCCGCTATGAGCTGGTGGCAGGGGAGTTGGTGCCCATGGCTCTTCCAACCGGGCGGCATGTGCAGATTCAAAACTTTCTCAGCCGAGTTTTCGAGGCAGAGATTGCACGGCAGCAGTTGACCTGGACAGCGATACAGGGGAGCCCAGGGATCCAGTCGCCGCGGGGCAGCCACCGGTGGGATACGGTGCGGATCCCGGATGTGGTGGTGCTGCCTTTGGAACAGTGTCAGGAGATGGGATCCAGAGAGGCGTTGATCCGCCTAGAGGAGCCGCCGCTGCTGCTGGTGGTGGAGGTGGTGAGTGAGTCGAGCCGGGCAGCAGACTACCGGGCCAAGCAAGCAGAGTATTGCGTTTTGGGGATCGGCGAGTATTGGGTTGTGGATCCCTTGGAGGAGAAGGTGAGCCTGCTGCTGCTCCACGAAGGCTGGTACGATGTGCTGGAGCTGAAGGGATCCGATCCGGTATCCTCAAAGGTCTTTCCCAAGCTGGAGTTGCAGGCGGGGGAGATCTTGGCTGCGGATTCGGGTTATTCTGGTAAAGCTACGGGGAGTTAGCTCAGTTGGTAGAGCGCTGCGATCGCACCGCAGAGGTCAGGGATTCGAGTTCCCTACTCTCCATTGCCCTCACCCCTGGCCCCTCTCCCAGCAGGAGAGGGGTGGTAGGATTTCCTTATTCCGTAGTGCTTCAGTAAGCATGACACCTGAGCAAGAGCAGTGGCTGATTCGCGCTATCCAAGAGCTGCAAGCCTCTCAAAAAGAGCTACAAGCTGCCCAGCAAGAACTGCAAGCTGCCCAGCGGGAGCTGCGCCTTGTCCAGCAGAACCAGCAGGTTTTGATTCAAGAGCTGCGGGAAGGGCAGGCGATGCTGGCACAGTTTTTCCGCGAGGCACTGGATCGCTTTGACGAGCGCACCCGAGCCATTGAACGGCGCACGGAAGCCCTGGAACGGCGCACCGACGAGATGGCCCAAGAGATGCAGGAGATGCGGCAAGAGATTCGGGATCTACGCCGCGACTTTTTGGAACGGCGTTAGCTTGGGCCCAAGCGCTCTGCGTTGCTAGTGTAACCATCCCCGGATCCTTCTCCCAGGAGGAGATTTAGGGTGGTAGGATTTCCTTGTTCTGTAGCGCCTTGGTAACCATGACACCTGAGCAAGAGCAGTGGCTGATTCGGGCCGTCCAGGAGTTGCAAGCTGCCCAGCAAAACCAGCAGGTTTTGATCCAAGAGCTGCGGGAAGGGCAGGCGATGCTGGCGCAGTTTTTCCGGGAGGCGCTGGATCGCTTTGACGAGCGCACCCGAGCCATTGAACGGCGCACGGAAGCTGTGGAGCGCCGCACCGAAGCTTTGGAACGGCGCACTGACGAGATGGCCCAAGAGATGCGGGAGATGCGGCAGGAGATTCGGGATCTGCGCCGCGACTTTTTGGAACGGCGGTAACTTGGGCCCAAGCGCTCTGCATTGCCGACGCCCTCACCCCCAGCCCCTCTCTCTCAGGGAGAGGGGAAATTGGCGGGATTTTGGGTAGGAAGGGATCCCACCTAGATTAATCTAGAGGAACTTTGTCTGGCCTCACTGGCATTTGCCCTTCCCCACGAGTTTGCCTATGTCTGTCATCCGTGCCCTCCACAGGCAGTTGGTAACCAAAGAGCGCTCGGCGGAGGAGATCGCCCGCGAATACCTGGAGCGCCTGGCCCAACTGGAGCCGCAGCTCAAGAGCTTTATTACTGTGACCGAGGAACTGGCTCTGCAACAGGCCAAGGCGGTGGACGCCCGCATTCGGGCCGGGGAAGAGATTGGCCCTTTGGCCGGGATCCCGTTAGCTGTCAAAGACAACCTCTGTACCCAAGGGATCCGCACCACCTGTGCCTCCCGGATGCTGGAGGGGTTCATTCCCCCCTACGAGTCAACAGTGACGGCGCGGCTGGCGGCTGCGGGCATGGTGACGGTGGGCAAGACCAACCTAGACGAGTTTGCCATGGGCAGCTCCACGGAAAACTCCGCCTTTCAGCGCACCGCCAATCCCTGGGATCTGACGCGGGTGCCAGGGGGATCCTCTGGGGGATCGGCGGCGGCGGTGGCTGCCGACCAAGCGGTGGTGGCCCTGGGCTCAGATACGGGGGGATCCATCCGCCAACCGGCAGCTTTTTGTGGGGTGGTGGGCCTCAAGCCCACCTACGGGCTGGTGTCTCGCTACGGGCTGGTGGCCTTTGCTTCGTCTTTGGATCAGGTGGGGCCGTTTGGGCGCACGGTGGAGGATGTGGCCTTGCTGCTGCAGGGGATCGCCGGCCATGACCCGATGGACTCCACCAGCCTGAAGGTGGATATCCCGGACTATAGCCAGGCTCTGATCCCGGACATCAAGGGGTTCAAAATCGGGGTGATCCGCGACTTGCTGGGGGAAGGATGCGGCGAGGAGACCCGCGCTGCCGTGCAAGCGGCCATTCAACATCTGCAAGAACTGGGGGCCGAGATCCTGGAGATCGACTGCCCCAGTTTTCGCTACGGCCTAGCCACCTATTACATCATCGCCCCTTCGGAAGCCTCTGCCAACTTGGCCCGCTATGACGGGGTAAAGTACGGCCTGCGGGAACCTGCCGACTCGCTGCTGGCCATGTATGGCAAGACCCGCGCCCACGGCTTTGGGCCAGAAGTCAAGCGGCGCATCATGATCGGCACCTATGCCCTCTCCTCGGGGTACTACGACGCCTACTACCTCAAGGCTCAGAAGGTGCGCACCCTCATCAAGCAGGACTTCCTCAAGGCTTTCGAGAAGGTGGATGTGCTGGTCAGCCCCACCACCCCCACCCCGGCGTTCAAGCTCGGCGAGCGGGAGGATCCCCTCAGCATGTACCTCTGCGACCTGATGACGATCCCGGTGAACCTGGCGGGCTTGCCGGGGCTGAGCCTGCCCTGCGGGTTTGCCGATGGGCTGCCCATTGGCCTGCAAATTGTGGGCAACGCCCTGCAGGAGAGCAAGGTACTGCGGGTGGCCTATGCCTATGAGCAAAGCACCGACTGGCACAAGCGACGGCCGCCGCTGGGGCAGCCCTCAGTTGAAGAAGGCCAGGGATCCGATCCCGGCCAACCTCAAGCCAAGCGCAGATCCGGCAAAAGGAGCAAAAAATCCAAAAGCTGAGGCGGGAAGGGCGGCAACTAGGCCATGCCCATCTGGTTGGCCGCCGAAAAGCGTTCCATAAAGCGCAGGAAGCGATCCCACTCTGCCTCGGTTTCCATGTCGTAGGTCACTTCCAGGGCTTTGAATTCCCCGTTCAGGAACTTGGCCCTGATGTTGCGGGTGGTCAGCTCCCCTTCCTCATCGATCATCCGCATGCCGAGGATGTTTTGCGTATCGGATTTTAGATCCTCGAAGCGGAAAATCGCGGATCCCCGGTTGCCGGTCTTGGATTTCAGCACTCGCACCTGGGTGGGCACCTCTTGGATGCCGGGGGAGAACTCGATACTGGCCATGATGTCCTACGAAACACGATGATTTAAGCCATTATAACCGGCCAATCCCCGCATCCTGCTCCAGAAAATCTCTCAGCTCCTGGGCCGTCATCTGCTCCAGGTGATGGCCGGCCTGCCGTTGGGCTTCTGCCACATCGGGGATCCGGTCGCACAGGGCGCCAACCCGAAGGGGAAGAGGCTGGGCTGCCAACCCAGCGCGCGCTGCCGGAGTCACCTGGCCACAGAGGATGAGCAGGGGTTTTTGGGCTTGGATAGCCTGCTCCAGCACGGCCCCCACCACCTTTCCCATCGTGCTTTGTTCGTCGAGGCAGCCCTCTCCGGTGACGACCAGATGGCAGCGGCGGATGCGCTCCGGCAGGGCCAATTGCCGCGCCAAGAGCTGGATCCCGGACTCCAGAGTGGCCTCCAAAAAAGCCACCAGACCTGCTCCTAAGCCGCCTGCGGCTCCGGCCCCCGGGATCCCGGCCACGGCCTGGCCCAAATCTCGCTCCACCACTTGAGCCCACTGCTGCAGCGCCTGCTCCAACTGCTGCACCTGGGAAGGGGTGGCGCCCTTCTGGGGGGCAAAGACGGCGGCGGCTCCCAACGGGCCAGTGAGGGGGTTTTGCACATCGCAGAGGCCGCGGACCCGTTTCCCCTGCCAAACAGGCTGTTCGGGGGGCTCGATGCGCGCCAGCCGGGCCAGCTCCGCCCCACCCCAGCCGATGGGATCCCCAGCTCCATCCAACAGGCGATAGCCTAAGGCCTGCGCCATGCCCGCCCCTCCATCCACGGTGGCGGATCCCCCCAGACCTATCCAGATCTCGGCAATAGGCTCTCGGCAGACGGCCCGCAACAGCTCTCCCAGGCCATAAGTGGTGGTGCGGGTGGGATCCCGCCGCTCCGGTGGCACCAAGGTCAGGCCAGCCACCTGGGCCAGCTCCAACAGGGCCAGCTCTCCTGCCACCCCGTACTCCGCCCACACGGGATCCCCCAACGGGCCGGTGACCCATAGGCCCTTCTTCTCTCCCCCCAGCGTCGGCAGCAGTGCCTCTAGGGTGCCCTCTCCCCCATCCGCCAAGGGGATCCGCTCCACCTCGACTTCCGGCAGCACCTGTTGGATCCCGCGGGCCATGCTCTCTGCCGCCGCCGTGGCTGTTAGGGATCCCTTAAAACTATCCGGGCAAACCAAAATCCGCCGCGGTGGGCTGCTGAACTGGGATCCCTTTGCCTGGAAACCCGCATCCAGCATGGAACCTCCTCGGCGGCGCTAAAAGGTGGATTGCAAGCCTAGCCCTCCTCCTCTGCTGGCGAAGGCTGATCCGCGCTGGCAGGCTGGGAGGCACTGCCCAAAGATTGCTCCAGGGCTAGGCGCTGCTCCATGACCCGCAGGAAATAGCCGCCCATCATCGCGCCGGAGAGCATTTTGGCCAAGCTCTCGCGGTTGGTGATGATCTGAACCCCGAATTGATCGGAGGGCAAGCTCCCCACCAAGCTGCGGATGTTGTGGCCCAAGATCTCCAGCACTTCCGGAGAAGAATTGCGGGCAATATCCTGAAAGACGCTGGGATCCTGAGATTGCAAGTATTGCCAGAGCCGGTTGTCGGGGCTCGGAGTTTGCAATGCCTCAAAACCAGGGATGAAGTTCAACGGGCTCGCCATGGAGTAACCAAGCTCCACAAACACAGCAGATGCCATCCCAACCGGGCCGCTCGGCCTGATCCCACAGACCTTTGCCGTTCCCGGAATTTGGGCTATCCCAAAGGTAACACCCCATCCTCACCCTCTCCGGTACGGGATCCCACCCTTCTGCGGCGGCAAATGCCGTACCTAAGTAACGGCCGGGGATCAAGCGCTGGCTTCTGAGGTCTCCTCCTCGGCAACCAAGGCAGCGGGTACCACTGTAACTCCCACAATGCTGTCTTCCGGATCCAGGCGCTGCACCAGCACCCCGGTCGCCTCGCGGGACTGGGTGGGAATGGCCTTGGCCAACTGGCGCATGACAATGCCCCTGGCGGTTACCAACAGGATCTCGTCTTCGGCATTGACGATGCGCAGGGCCGCCAGCTCGTCCGACGCCTGGCGGAACTTGGTGGCGATCACCCCCTTGCCACCTCGGTTTTGCTGGCGGAAATTGTCGATGGCCGAGCGCTTGCCCCGCCCTTCTTTGGTGATCACCAGCACCCAAGGGTTGGTCAGCCTCTCCCCCTCTTGTTCGGCAGCCATCACCGACTCGGCAGAGATAATATCCATACTGACGATGTCATCGCCGGAGTTGAGGGTCATGGCCCGCACGCCCCGGGTGGCCCGTCCCAGAGGGCGCAGTTGCTCGTCATCCGCCCGGAAGCGAATGGACATGCCTTGGCGGGTTGCCATCACCACATCGTCGCTGGAGCGGGCGCGGCGCACCCAGCGCAGTTCGTCGTTTTCTTCCAGAGAGATGGCAATCAGGCCGTTGGAGCG
>NZ_JANSIA010000002.1:33561-35662 GCF_047461835.1 Synechococcus sp. R60.1
TCGCTGGAGCGGGCGCGGCGCACCCAGCGCAGTTCGTCGTTTTCTTCCAGAGAGATGGCAATCAGGCCGTTGGAGCGCACATTGGCAAAGGCGCTGAGGGCCGTTTTTTTGATGTAGCCGCCGCGGGTGAGCATCACCAGATATTCGTCGTCGCTGAACTGGCTCACCGGCACCATGGACGTAACCCGCTCTTCCCGAGTGATCGGCAGCAACTGAACGATGGCACTGCCACGGGCGGCGCGGCTCCCCTGGGGGATCTGGTGGGCGGGCAGGGTGTAGACTACGCCTCGATTGGTGAAAAAGAGGACGGTGTCGTGGCTGCGGCAGGCAAAAAACTGTTCGATGGCATCGTCTTCCTTGATGCGGGCGCCGGCTTTGCCGCGGGTGGCTCGCCCCTGCACCTGGAACTCCTCAAGGCCCATGCGCTTGATGTAGCCCTGCTCGGTTAGAAAGATAACCGTCTCCCGGTTTTCGATCAGATCGTCCGTTCCCAGCTCCCCATCCTCCAAACAGAGGCGGGAGCGGCGCGGGCTGGCAAAGCGGGCTTTGAGCTGCTGCAGCTCTTCGCTGATGATCTGCATCACCCGTTCTCGGCGGGCCAGAATATCCCGCAGGTCGGCAATTTGCCTCACCAAGTCTTCGTGCTCGGCCTGGATTTTTTCCGCTTCCAGGGCGGTGAGGCGGCGCAGCTGCATCTGCAGGATCCCGTCGGCTTGGGCTTCACTCAGGCCCAACACCGCCTGCAATTCCTCTCGGGCTGTGGCGGTATCGGCGGCTCCTCGAATGAGGGCAATCACCCGATCCAACTGCCCCAAAGCCAAGAGATAGCCCTGCAGCAGGTGATCCCGCTCTTCGGCTTTTTGCAGCTCGTAGCGGGTGCGCCGCTCGATCACCTCTTCCCGAAAATCCAGAAAAGCCTGCAGCGCGTCCCGCAGGGTCAGGGTGCGCGGCTCGCCGTTGAGGATGGCCAGCATGTTGACCCCGAAGTTGGCCTGCAGGGGGGTTTGCTTGTAGAGGTTGTTGAGCACCACCTGCGGCTGGGCATCCCGCTTTAGCTCGATCACCACCCGCATGCCGCTGCGGTCGCTCTCGTCACGGATGTCGGCAATGCCTTCCAGCTTTTTCTCGTTGACCAGCTCGGCGATCTTCTCGATCATGGCTGCCTTGTTGGTTTGGTAGGGCAGCTCGGTGATGATGATGGCATCCCGAACCGGTCGGCCCCGCTGCTCTATGGTTTCGACGGTGGCCACCCCCCTCAGGGTGATGGAGCCGCGCCCGGTGGTGTAGGCTTCGCGGATGCCCTCTTGGCCCATGATCAGCGCCCCGGTGGGGAAGTCGGGGGCCGGGATCCACTGCATCAACTCCAGGCTGGTCAGGTTGGGGTTGTGGATGAGGGCAATCAGGCCGTCCACCAATTCGCTCAAGTTGTGGGGCGGGATGTTGGTGGCCATGCCCACGGCAATGCCGGAAGAGCCGTTCAGGAGCAGTTGCGGGATCCGCGCCGGCAGCACCAGGGGTTCTTGCTGGGATCCGTCGTAGTTGCCGACAAAATCGACGGTGTTGGCGTCGATATCCTGCAGCAGGGCTTCTTGGGCAAAGGCGGTCAGCCGACACTCGGTGTAGCGCATGGCCGCCGGCGGGTCGTTGTCTACAGAGCCGAAGTTGCCGTGCCCATCCACCAGGCGCTCCCGCATGGAGAAATCCTGGGCCATGCGCACCAGCGCATCATAGACGGCCTGATCCCCGTGGGGATGGTATTTCCCGATCACATCCCCCACCACGCGGGCACACTTGCGGAAGGGGCGATCCGCCGTCAGGCCCAACTCGTGCATAGCGTAGAGAATGCGGCGGTGCACCGGCTTCAGGCCATCCCGCGCATCCGGCAAAGCCCTCCCGACGATCACGCTCATGGCGTATTCCAGGTAGGACTGCGACATCTCCCGCTGCAGGTCGGTGGAGATGATGCGCGCCGTCGATTCGTTGTCGCTCATGGGGTTGGGTTATCCGTAAGGGATCCCAGTCGGCCTTGGCGCAGTGGGTTCATGGAAGTTTATCGAGAAGCCAACCTTGGCCGTGGCAGACTGAAGGTGATTGAATTGAG
>NZ_JANSIA010000002.1:35762-56239 GCF_047461835.1 Synechococcus sp. R60.1
GAATTGAGCAGAAAGCTTTTGTATTCCCAGTCTACCATTCGCCCTTTGTGAAGGCTGGCTGACTTCCAGTAGGAGAGGCTCGGTGGTTCATCGGCGGCCCTCTCTACAGCCTCATGGATCGAGATTTACAGGTGGGCCAAGCGGAGCTGATCATTACCCTGACCGGCATCGACGACACCTTTTCCCAAACCATCCATGCTCGCCACTCCTACTTGGCCGATGAGATTCTCTGGAACCACCGATTTGCCGATATTCTCCACCTGGACAGCAATGGGCATCGCTATGTGGACTACTCTCACTTTCACACAACTCTACCGGCTCAAGCCCCATGCCCTCGCTTGGAGGGGAATCCTTGAGGGAAACTATAGAAGAAAATCTATTCTCTAGCATGATCTCTATAGTAACGTTCAATGATAGGCTGCCCATAGCGTCGAGGGCTTTGGGGCATGCTGAGCCAAGCGAAAGAACAACAGTCCGGCGGCAAGAGATTTCTGGATTGGCACCGACGTCTGAGCCTAGACAACTGGCGCGGGGATCTCTTCGGCGGGCTGACGACAGCGATTGTTTCCTTGCCGATGGCCTTGGCCTTTGGGGTGGCTTCGGGGGCAGGGCCGGTGGCGGGCTTGTACGGAGCAGTATGCGTGGGCTTTTTTGCGGCTCTGTTTGGGGGTACGCCCACGCTCATCTCCGAACCCACCGGGCCGATGACTGTGATGATGACGGCGGTGGTTGCTAATGTTACAGCTCGTTACCCGGAGCAGGGGCTGGGGCCGGCCTTCACCGTGGTGATGCTGGGGGGCTTATTTCAGATCCTGTTTGGATCCCTGAAACTGGGTAAATACATCACCCTCATGCCCTACAGCGTTATTTCCGGCTTTATGTCCGGGATCGGCTGGATCATGATTTTGCTGCAGATCCCGCCGCTGCTGGGCCACGCCAGCCAGGGGGGAGTGATTGGGGCGGTGCAGAACCTGCCGACCTACCTGCTCAACCTCAAGATGCCAGAGCTGGGGCTGGGGCTGCTGACGCTTGCCATCCTTTTTGGCTATCCCAAGCCCTGGCGACGGGTGGTGCCGCCGCAGTTGGTGGCTTTGGTGTTGGGAACGCTGGTGGCCAGCTTGTTCATGGCCGATTGGGATTTGCGGCGCATTGGCCCTATCCCCACCGGTTTGCCGCAGTTGCAGTGGCCGCAGTTGCCCTTTGCTTCCCTGGCCAACTTGGTGCTGGATGGGGTGGTGCTGGGGATGCTGGGCTGCATCGATACCCTCTTGACGGCAGTCATTGCTGATAACCTCACCCGCACCCGCCACGACTCCGACCAAGAGCTGATCGGGCAGGGGATCGCTAACTTGGTGTCCGGCTTCATGGGAGGGCTGCCGGGAGCCGGCGCCACCATGGGCACAGTGGTGAACATCCAGTCGGGCGGACGTACCCCTCTAGCCGGCATTACCCGAGCGTTAATCCTGCTGATGGTGGTGCTGTTTGCCGCTCCCCTCACGCAAGGGATCCCAATGGCGGTGCTGGCAGGGATCGCCCTTAAGGTGGGGGTGGATATCCTCGACTGGAGCTTCCTCAAGCGGGCCCACCGCCTTTCCCTCAAAGGGGCAGCCATCATGTACGGAGTGATGTTCATGACGGTGTTTGTGGATCTCATCGCTGCAGTGGGAGTGGGAGTGTTTGTGGCCAACTTGCTCACCATTCAACGCCTCAGCGAGATCCACTCCGAAGAGGTGAAAGCCATTACCGATGCCGATGATGCGGTGGATCTCACTCCCCGTGAGAGGGAATTGCTGCGCCAGGGATGCGGGCAGGTGTTGCTGTTTTACCTGAGCGGGCCGATGATCTTCGGGGTTTCCCAAGCCATTTCCCGCCAACATCAGGCGGTGGCCTCCTGCCAAGCCTTGGTGCTGGATTTGTCGGATGTGCCGATGCTGGGCGTTTCGGCGACGCTATCCCTGGAAAATGCCATTCGCGAGGCCCTGGATCGGGGCAAACAGGTGTGGATTGTTGGGGCCAAGGGCCGGATCCGGCAGCGCCTGGAAAACCTACATTTGCCGCTGCCCCCAGAGCGGTTTGTGGACAGCCGTGAGGTGGCTTTGGCCGAGGCTGTTGCCCAGTTGGGCTTGCCGCTCGAGGCCAGTCCCCTGGTTTGAGTAACCCCAATTGGCCTGAGCCACAAAGCTGCGGGATCCGTTTGCCAGATCTAGGTTAAGTCTGAGTCTATGCAATGGAAGGGTCGGGTCGCCTACTTGGCAACCATGCATCGCAAAGAGCAGGTCATCGGCCCTCTCTTGGCCGAACATTTGGGGATCCAAGTTCAAGTAGTAGCTTTCGACACCGACCAACTGGGCACCTTCTCGCGGGAGCGGCCCCGACCGGGGGATCCCATCCACACTCTGCGCCTGAAGATTGCAAGGGCTTTGCAGGATCATCCTGAAGCTCTGGGCTTGGCCAGCGAGGGGTCCTTTGGCCCCCACCCTCAGATCCCCTGGATCCCTTGGAATCAGGAGTGGGTCATGCTCAGGGTTTTTAAACCCGGCGCGGAGCCCTTGGAGCTGGTCGGCTATGCAGAGAGCACCCAAACCAATTTCAGCCATCGCTGGGTGCAGAGCTGGGCAGAAGCGCTGGACTTTGCCCAAAGGGCGGGTTTTCCCCAGCATGCCCTGATCGCCCTCGACCGGCCAGAAAAGCCCCAGGTTATCCACAAAGGAATCCAAGACGAAGCAACCCTGAAGCAGGTGGTGGGGGAGCTGCTGGCTCGGCAGGGTGGCCTGCATCTGGAAACCGACATGCGGGCCCTGTACAACCCAACCCGGCTCCAAGTCATCGCAGCCGCCACCCAAAACCTAATCGCCAAAGCCCAAAGCCTGTGCCCGGCCTGCGGCACTCCTGGCTACTGGCAGATCCGCTCGGTCTCTGGACTGCCCTGCGGCCAATGTGGCGCCCCCACCCCCGTGGCCAAGGCTTGGGTATATGGCTGTGCTCGCTGTTCCCACACCCACACCGAGCCTGTGGCAGAGCCCTGGGCGGATCCCGCTCAGTGTGCCTTTTGTAATCCCTAGCTTTGTCCCAAGCTTGACGTCAAGCCCAGGCTTTCATCCCCCCAGAGGGGCTGATGTAAGAAAATAGGGATCCAACCCAGTGGATCCCTACTTAGCAACTTGGATGTCAGCGCAGGGATTTTAAGAACTAGAAAGTAAACACAGCTCGCAAGACACCCACGCCGATGGTTGGATCGGTATCCCCAGACTTGCTAGGCCCACCATTGGGATTGCTCACAAAGTAGGCTGCCGGGGTAAGGGTGAGGTACTCGTTCACCGGGAAGCTGTAGTAAACATCCACGATGAAAGGACGGCTGTCAAAAACTCCCTCCTCGGTGCTGACAATCGGTTGGCCAAACACCACACCGCCCTGAGCACCCTCAATGAAGAGATCCGGGAAAGCAAAGCCAAACAGGAACCCGTTGAAATCTTCATCACCCGGATCAATGGTGCCAGCCGGTACCACGTTGGGCAAGTTGTAATCCACATTGCCAGCAGTAAACCAGCCGGATACGGTAATTCGAGGGCTAAGCTCCCAGTTGGCTGCCACCGAGAAAGCATTGACACGGGCAGAAACATCTACCGTCGTCGTCCGCAGAGGGCCACGGAAAAGGGCTGTACCGTTGGCCAAGAACTCAGGGCCATCGTTTGCCTTCTGCAGATAGGTACTGGCAAACTGCAGGTAGATCTCCAGGTTTTCGTTCGGCAGGAAGCCCAGCTCCACCGCGTGGGCACTGTCGCTACCGGTTATACCGCTGTCGCCGAAGCCCTTGCCCAAGGCTTGAGCGTTCCTGGTGCTGTAGCTGTAGGCCAAGCGTAGTTGATCCGAGAGTCGGTAGCGGAAGCCAAACAGAGCTCCACCTGGCACGTCCGCCGTGGAGTTGGGAGCATCAGCAAAGTCGGAGAGAGCTTCGAAGGGTGTGCTGTAGTTGAATACATCGAACACACCTGAGCCAACGATACCCGTGTAGATGGTAGCTGCTCGGTTGAAAGCTGGGAATTGGTAGATCAGCTTGGCCAGGGTGAAAGTGCCGCCGCCACGGCCGCCAAACTCAAGGCCGGGATCCCCATCAAAGAACTCAGTCACAGCATCGCGAGCTTGGAGACGAATGCGCAGGCGATCGCGACCCACAAAAGAAGCATCGAAGTTCAAGCGTACCCGATAGGGAAGAGTCATGTTTGCCTGATTTTGCTCGGCTACCACTCTTCCTTGTACGACCCGGTCTTCTGTAAGAGCGCTACCAAGAATTGCGGTAATGACCTGAGCGTTAAGCTTAGTAACTGGGTTGAAGATCTTCCCTTTCAGATCGTTAATCTCAGCCTCTGCCGCATCCACCCGCCCGCGCAGGGCTGCCAGCTCAGCAGCAAATTCCTCTTGCAAGCGCTGCAGAGTGGCCAAGTCTTCCTTGGAGACTTTGTCGGCCAAACCGGCTGCAATCAACTCATTGATGCGATCCAAGCAGGCGTTCATACCGGCGGCAAACTCAAAGCGAGTCATAGCCCGGTTGCCGCGGAAGGTGCGGTCAGGGTAGCCGGCAATACAACCGTAGCGCTCCACCAAGGATTGCAGGGCTTGGAAGGCCCAGTCGGTGGGCTGCACATCCGAAAGCTCAGAGATGGAGGTGACCGGCCCGGTAGCTTGGGCATAAGCCACTCCAGGGGTCAGGATCGCTGCTGCACCCAGAGTGCCGGCCAGCAGCGTTTTCCAGTAGTTCGCGTGTTTCACGGGCATGTTTCTCTCCTTGTTCTTTTCCTCACACCTTTTTGGCTGTAGGGATGTCTTCTAGAGGTAACCAATTGCCTAACTCAAGAACAAGTCTGGCAACTGCGGACTTCGGTGAAGACATGGTGTGGAGATTATGATACAGCCGAAGTCCACATCCTCTTGCTGTCCGGTCTGCCCTACAGTTAATGCGGTGTCCCCACATCTGTGGCCAAGACATGGGTATCTGTTCCCGCCATTCTCACACCTACACCGAGCCTGTGGCAAAGACCTGGGCAGATCTCACGCAGTGCGCTTTTTGTAGCCCATGGCCTCGTCTTAAGCTCAACCTCAAGCTCTTCAATGCCAGCATCCTTATCCCCACAGAGGAGTTGATTATTCTTATTCAATGAAGGGATCCACCGTAGTGGATCCCTGCCTGGCAATTTGGCTGTAAGCGTGAGGAGCTAGGAACTAGAAAGTAAACACAGCTCGCAAAGCCCCCACGCCAATGGTTGGGTCGTTGTCTCCGGGTCTGCCGCCATTGGGGTTGCTCACAAAGTAGGCAGCAGGCGTTAGAGTAATGTACTCGTTGACCGGGAAGCTGTAGTAGACGTCCACAACGAAGGGGCGAGTATCCCACACTCCATCGTTGTCGGCAGTCACAATTGGCTGGCCAAACACAATACCACCTTTGGCACCCTCCACGAAGAGGTCGGGGAAAACAAAGCCAAGGAGGAAACCGTTAAAGTCTTCCTCTCCCGGATCAACAGTACCAGCCGGTACCACATTGGGCAGGTTGTAATCCACATTGCCAGCCGTAAACCAGCCAGACAAGGTAATGCGAGGGCTGATCTCCCAGTTGGCTGCGAACGTAAAAGCATTCACCCGTGCAGAGACATCTACCCGAGTTCCTCTTACCGGTCCACGGAAGAGACTTTTACCCGTGGCCAGGAAGGTGGGGCCGTCGTTCGCCTGCTGCAGGTAGGTGGAAGCAAATTGGAGGTAGAACTCCAGACCCTTTGTCGGCAAGAAGCCCAGCTCAACGACGTGGGCGCTATCATCACCTGTCAAGCCACTGTCGCCAAAGCCTCTCCCCAAGGCTTGCCCTCTTCTGGTGCTGTAGGCATAGGACAGACGAAACTGGTCACTCAGGCGATAGCGGAAGCCAAATAGGGTTCCGCTGGGCACATCTGCCGTAGAGTTGGGAGCATCGGCAAAGTCCGACAGAGCATCAAAGGGCGTGCTGTACTGCAGAACGCTAGACACCCCTGTACCTGTAATACCTGTGTAGATGGTAGCAGCGCGGTCGAAAGCAGGGAATTGATAAACCAGCTGGGCAAGGGTGAAGGTACCACCCGCACCCCCCTGGAAGCCAACACCTGGGTCACCCTCAAAGAAGGTGGTTACCGCATCGCGAGCTTGGAGACGAATGCGCAGGCGATCGCGACCCACAAAAGAAGCATCGAAGTTCAAGCGTACCCGATAGGGAAGAGTCATGTTTGCCTGATTTTGCTCGGCTACCACTCTTCCTTGTACGACCCGGTCTTCTGTAAGAGCGCTACCAAGAATTGCGGTAATGACCTGAGCGTTAAGCTTAGTAACTGGGTTGAAGATCTTCCCTTTCAGATCGTTAATCTCAGCCTCTGCCGCATCCACCCGCCCGCGCAGGGCTGCCAGCTCAGCAGCAAATTCCTCTTGCAAGCGCTGCAGAGTGGCCAAGTCTTCCTTGGAGACTTTGTCGGCCAAACCGGCTGCAATCAACTCATTGATGCGATCCAAGCAGGCGTTCATACCGGCGGCAAACTCAAAGCGAGTCATAGCCCGGTTGCCGCGGAAGGTGCGGTCAGGGTAGCCGGCAATACAACCGTAGCGCTCCACCAAGGATTGCAGGGCTTGGAAGGCCCAGTCGGTGGGCTGCACATCCGAAAGCTCAGAGATGGAGGTGACCGGCCCGGTAGCTTGGGCATAAGCCACTCCAGGGGTCAGGATCGCTGCTGCACCCAGAGTGCCGGCCAGCAGCGTTTTCCAGTAGTTCGCGTGTTTCGCGGGCATGTTTCTCTCCTTGTTCTTTTCCTCACACCTTTTTGGCTGTAGAAGTGTCCTCATGGAAGCGACAAACTGCCTACCTCAACAACGAGCCTGGCAATCGCGGACTCTGGGAAGACATGATACAGCCGAAGTCCACATCGTCTACCACTTTACACACTTTCTGCGCGAGACTCAATGCAAGACCCAACTGCGGTAGATGATCGAGGCTCGATATCCACTACTCTACCTCAGGGATCCGGCTCTGGCTAGCGGGTGTATCTCAAACTGAGACAGAGCTCTCAAGCTGCAAGCTCCGGTGGGGATGGGCGGTACCGGACTCGAACCAGTGACATCCTGCTTGTAAGGCAGGCGCTCTACCGCTGAGCTAACCGCCCCCGAGGGATCCCAGTCCACCGAGTTTAGCATTCCCAAAGGACTATTTCCCCATACCCAAGCTCTGCGCCTTCTGGTACACCTTGCCCTCGGTCAGGAGGGAGGGGGCGATGCAGATCTCCACCTGCTGCATTTCTCGGAGATTGGCAGCCCCCAGGGTGGCCATGCTAGTGCGCAGAGCACCCCAGAGGTTGTGGGTGCCGTCGTCCAGGCGGGCGGGGCCGCGCAAGATTTCTTCCAAGGTGCCGGTGGATCCCACGCGGATGCGGGTGCCGCGGGGCAAGATGGGGCTGGGGGTAGCCATGCCCCAATGAAAGCCGCGACCGGGGGCCTCATAGGCGCGGGCCAAGGGGGATCCGATCATCACTGCGTCCGCTCCACAGGCGATGGCCTTGCAAATATCGCCGCCGGTCACCAATCCGCCATCGGCAATGATGGGAACGTAGGCGCCGGTTTCCGCCAAAAACTGCTCCCGTGCAGCGGCACAGTCGGCGATGGCCGTAGCCTGCGGCACTCCCACCCCCAACACGCCTCGGGAAGTACAGGCAGCGCCAGGGCCGATCCCCACCAAGACACCGGCAGCTCCGGCCTGCATCAGCTCCAAGGCAACATCGTAGGTAACGCAGTTGCCCACCACAACAGGAATGGGCATCGACCGGCAAAATTGGGCCAGATCCAGCAGTTCCATGCCTTCGGGAACCTTGTGGTGAACGGAAACCACCGTGGCCTGAACGAAAAACAGATCCCCCCCGGCTTCAGCCACCAGGGGGCCGTATTGGGCGGCGTGGGCGGGCACGCAGCTAGCGGCGGCAATGGCGCCAGCAGCTTTGATCTGGCGGATGCGTTCTTGGATTAGCTCTGGCTTCACCGGCTCGCTGTAGAGGCGCTGCATTAGGGGCACAAACTCGTCTTTGCCCACCGACGCAATCTGATCCAAAATCTCATCGGGATCGGCGTAGCGGGTTTGGATGCCATCCAGGTTCAACACCCCGGAAGCTCCCAGCTCCGAGAGCAAAATGGCCATTCGCACATCCACCACGCCATCCATGGCGCTGGCGATGATGGGGATTTGCCGTTGGATCCCTCCCAGGGTGAAGTGGGTATCCACCAGGCTGGGATCCAGCGTTCGTCTGCCTGGGGCCAGCGCGATTTCATCCAGCCCGTAAGCGCGTCTTGCCTGCCGATTGCGGCCCAGTTGCACGTCCATTTTTCCCCTGTTCTGCGGATCCCTTGTTTTTATCATGCCGCCAAGGAGGGATCCAAGGCCAGCGAGAGTTTTGTTCTTCTGGTTGGGATTTCCACCTGCGATCCCGGAGCGGGTCTCAATCAGCCTCAGAGGTTCGAGGGGGCAAGGGCGTGAAAATGTGCCCTTCTTGCAGGTTGCCGAAACTGCGGCAGCGCTCGGATCCCCAGCGGAACCCGTAGAGGGCGATGTAGGCACACATCAACGCATCCACCTGATCTTCGTAGTTTTTGAGTCGACGGCCCTTGAGGGATCCCACCTTCACTTGGAGCAGCTCTTCGTGATCCTGGAGAGCCGGGTCAGCGGCAGCCAGAGAGCGCAGATGATGCTGGTAAAGTTGCCAAGCTTGTTGCCGTTCCGGCCAGGTGCGTCGAGGGCGGGCCTTGTATTTCAGGGTGCGGCTGAGGCCAAAGAGGCTGACCAAGGCGCTGTGGGGGAAGACCTCGGTCACTTGGCGGGTAAGTTTTCCTCGCTCGATGCTGGCCTGCTCCCCAAAACCATAGCGCGAGAGAGCCTGCACCAGGGCTTCTCCTCTGACTTGGCCGTTCTTTGCCAGTAACCGGCGGTTGGCCGGGTGGGCCCCGGCTGCATAGGCGCGAAACACCCGGTTCAGTTCGGCCTCGGCCCGTCGCTGTCCGCTGAGGTTGGGGACGCGCAGGGGGGCATCCACCGCCACCAAGCAGGGATCTTCGCCCGCCTGAGCTTGAATATAGTCCAGGATCTCCTCATCCGTTTGGAGAATGCGGCTATCGACCAGATGGCCTGTCAAGTTCTGCCTGCCGGGATCCCCGAGCTGGACTCGCAGCGTGGCCAGACCGGAAGGGTTGCGGGGCGACCAAGCCAGATCCAGGCCAATGCAAATCAACTGAGCCACACCGCCTTCCCCTTTTCCTCAAGTTCGACAGATCAAAGCCATTTCCAAGAGCCAGTTTGAGGCAGTTCCCGATTGCATGGCTCCGGCGCCCTCACCCCCAGCCCCTCTCCCTCTGAGAAAAGGGGTTAGGGATCAGCATCACAAACAGTTTCGCTGCTGTCTCACGGTCGTTGGGAATGATCCCGCCGGATTGCCTGCGTCTTGATGAAAATCCACAAGAAAAGGGATCCCACCAGGGGATCCCGAAAGATTCATCCAAGATGCCTGGCCAGGAAGCGAAGTGCCCATGGGCTCTTCGGTGAGCCTCAGGGATCCACCTCGCTGTGGCGGTCAACGGATTAGTAGTCGTAGTCACTCATGCCGCTGCCGCTGCTTGCCGGTGTGTTGGTCTTGGGCTCCGGCTTGTCCACCACGATCGCTTCAGTGGTCAGCACCATCCCCGCAATGGAAGCAGCGTTTTGCAGGGCAGAACGGGTAACCTTGGCCGGGTCTACAATGCCCGCCTCGAACATATCCACGAAGGCGTCGTTCTGAGCATCGTAGCCGGTGTTGAAGGGCTTGTCTTTCACCCGCTCCAGCACAATGGAGCCGTTTTGGCCGGCGTTCTCAGCAATGCGGCGCAGCGGAGCGCCCAGAGCGCGGGCGACCAGGTTGGCCCCCACCAGTTCATCGCCGGACAGATTGGCTTGCGCCCACTCGGTTACCACCGGGATCAGGTGTGCCAAGGTGGTGCCGCCGCCGGGAACGATCCCTTCTTCTACCGCCGCTTTGGTGGCGTTGATGGCATCTTCCAGGCGCAACTTGCGGTCTTTCATCTCGGTTTCAGTGGCCGCGCCCACTTTGATCACTGCCACACCGCCGGAGAGCTTGGCCAGGCGCTCTTGCAGTTTTTCTTTGTCGTAGGTGGAGTCGGTTTCCTCAATTTGACGGCGAATTTGCTCGCAACGAGCTTTCACGGCCGCTTCGTTGCCTTCCGCCACGATGGTGGTGTTGTCCTTGGTCACCGTGACGCGACGGGCAGTGCCGAAGGAATCGAGGCGAGCGTTCTCCAGCTTCAGGCCGCGCTCTTCGCTGATTACCTCACCACCGGTCAGGATGGCAATGTCTTCCAACATAGCCTTGCGGCGATCCCCGAAGCCAGGGGCTTTTACCGCTACCACGCTCAGCACACCCCGCAGCTTGTTCACCACCAGGGTAGCCAGCGCTTCTTTCTCGATGTCTTCGGCGATGATCAGCAGAGGACGACCGGCGCGGGCCACCTGCTCCAGAACCGGTACCAGGTCTTGCACCAGGGTGATCTTCTTATCGGTGATGAGGATGTAGGGGTTTTCCAGAACCGCTTCCATCCGCTCGGTATCGGTGACGAAGTAAGGGGAGATGTAGCCCTTGTCGAAGCGCATCCCTTCCGTCACTTCCAGCTCGGTGGTCATGGACTTGCCTTCTTCCAGGGAGATCACCCCTTCGCGGCCCACCTTGTCCATGGCCTCGGCAATCATACGGCCCACTTCTTCATCGTTACCGGCGGAAATGGCCGCCACCTGGGCAATGGCTTTGGAATCTTCCACCGGGCGGGCATGCTCGGCGATCTTGTCGACCAAGAACTTCACCGCCTTGTCGATCCCCCGCTTTAGGGCAATCGGGTTGGCGCCGGCAGCCACGTTTTTCAGACCTTCTTTCACCATGGCGTGAGCCAAGACCGTGGCCGTGGTGGTGCCATCCCCAGCCGTGTCATTGGTCTTGGAAGCCGCCTGCCGGATCAAGGAAACGCCTGTGTTCTCAATGTGGTCTTCCAGCTCGATTTCTTTGGCAATGGTTACCCCGTCGTTGATGATTTGGGGGGCGCCAAACTTCTTCTCCAGCACGACGTTGCGCCCTTTGGGACCCAGGGTAACGGCTACGGCTTCTGCCAAAATATCCATGCCGTGCTCTAGAGCGCGGCGGGCTTCTTCACTGAAGATGATTGATTTGGCCATAGTCAACCTCTCCGATGCAAATGCAGGTAAGGGTGAAACAGAGTCTCAAGGATTCAATCGTTCGTTGAACTGCTGCTGAATCACTGACCATTACTGAACAATGGCGAGAATGTCCCGCTCGGCCAACAGCACATATTCGTCGCTGCCCAGCTTGACCTCGGTTCCGGCGTACTTGGAGTAGAGCACTTTGTCGCCGGCTTTCAGTTCCATCGGGATCAGCTTGCCGTCGTCATTGCGCTTGCCAGGGCCAACAGCAACCACTTCCCCCACCTGGGGCTTTTCCTTTGCAGTGTCCGGCAAGAAGATCCCACCTGCGGTTTTCTCGTCCTGCTGAGCGATTTTGACCAGCACGCGGTCGCCCAGCGGCTTCAGGGTAGAGACGTTAAGAGCTACTGCAGCCATGACAAATGTCCTCCGTGATCCTAAAGCACGAAGCTGAAGTTTTCATTTCCATTAGCTCCACTTCCCCGAAGGGAAGCGACTTAGCACTCTCGACTTACGAGTGCTAGTTTATCAGCCAACTTTCTGGCCTGACAATAGCCTTTGTCGGTGGGATCCCGCTTTTGGCGGGTACGGTCGGGGTGCGGATCCCCCTACTTTGGGGTCTGCTGTGGGATCATGACCTGAGTTGGGCTTGGTTGAGAAGGTGTGGATCCCGTTGTTTCAGGTGGATGCGTTTACGGCAGTGCCTTTTGCAGGTAACCCCGCGGCGGTGTGTTTGCTGCCTCAGGAGCTGCCGCAGGCGCTGATGCAGGCCATTGCCGCAGAGAACAATTTGTCGGAGACGGCTTTTTTACTTCCCCAGGGATCCCAGGGCGAGGTTCCCCACTATGGGCTGCGCTGGTTTACTCCCACCACCGAGGTGAATCTCTGTGGCCACGCCACCTTGGCCAGCGCCTATGTGCTGTTGACGGAGGTGCATCCTGAGGCGGAGAGGGTAGCCTTTTCCACCCGCAGTGGCCTGTTGCAGGTGCGGCGGCAAGGGGATCGCCTGGCCATGGATTTTCCTGCTCAAACCCCGGAACCTTGGCCAGAAGCCAAGGAGCAGGTGGCAGCGGCTTTGGGGATCCCACCTGTGGAGCTATACCGGGGGGACATGGGGGTAGCGGTGCTGGCTTCGGCGGGACAGGTGCAGCAGGTGCAACCGGATCTGGCCCAGGTTCAAGCGCTCCCCGTTCCGGGGTTGATCGTCACAGCCTCTGGGGCGGATCTAGAGGATGGGCCGGATTTCGTCTGCCGCGTTTTCGCTCCTCGGCTGGGGATCCCGGAAGATCCGGTGACGGGATCCGCCCAGTGTCTTTTGATGCCCTATTGGGCCAAACGCCTGGGTCGCTCTGAGTTACAGGCCCACCAGCTATCCAGCCGCGGCGGGGAGCTCTGGTGTCGCGATCTCGGCTCTCGCGTGGAGATTGCCGGGCAGGCTGTGCAGGTGATCAGAGGAGAGCTGAGGCTACCTTAGAACCCTACCGAACAAAAAACACCCCGGATATGCTTCCGAGGTGCAGGCTAGGAAAGAGCTTGAGCTAGCCGAGGATTTCGGCGGCTTGAATGAGCTCCACCTGCTTTTTCTTCAGCACCAACAGCACCTGGGTAATGGTAATGGCTGCCAGGAAGGCCACCAGCCATTTCACCCGATCCGGGCTTTGCAGCACCAGATCCCGCTCCACCTGGCCAAAGCCGCCCACATTGGGATTGTTGGTGACGGGATCCCCTTCTTTGACGCTGTCGCCAACGGCAACCACCAGCTCCGGCCCAGGTGGCACCACCAGGTTGTGGATCCCACTTTCGCTCTCGAAGCTGAGAACCCGCGTGCCCGGCAGCTCGTATTCCGGGGGCACCAGGCTGGCCAATTCAGCCGGCAGATCGCTGATATCGGAGTTGAGGGTGGCGATGTTGACTAGACGCCCGGTGGCCGGAGCGCGGAAAACGTTGTTGTTGCTGAGGCTGCCGTCGGGGTTGAGCTGACCGCGACCCCGGTTGGCCCCAATGTAAACGCGATACTTCATGAAGGCCACCGAGGGATCCTCTTTCGGGTCAGGGGCCACCACTGGAAAGACGATTTCTTGATGCTGCTCGCCCGGCAAAGGCCCGACCAGGAGGATGTTGGGCTTCGCGTCGCTGTAGGGGGTGATGTAGGTCTCGGCAGTTTCTTGCCGTTGTTCCTCGGTCATCTCGGCTTCGGTGGCTAAACGGAAGCCCTCCGGCAAGACCACCACCGCGCCCACATTCAACCCACCCTTGCTGCCGTCTGCCAGCACCTGCTGCTTGCTCAGGTCATAAGGGATCCCAACTTTGATGGTGAACACCTGGCCGGGGGTGACTGCCTGGGGCACCTCGGCGCGAGTGGGCATGGCGTTCAGGTGGCAGTTGGCACAGACAATTTTTCCGGTCGCCTCGCGGGGGTTGTCGTAGGCCATCTGGGCATAGTAGGGGTAGGCTGCCGCCGGACGTGCCCCCATCCCCAGCAACAGCAGCAGCCCACAGAAGGCCAAGCAGATTCGCTTCATAACTCTCAGCTCAGAATGAATTTCCATCACAGGTTTAGGACACAGTCTTGGAACAGCCATCTCGACAATTTGCCCCAAATCGTTCGGCAAAAGCCGGCACAGCCAGCGGGATCCCTTGCCCTTTAGGTTTCCCGGAAATCGGGGCCTTGCCAAGGGCTGAAGCGGACGTTGTCGCCATCCACAGTGGCGCTCACCAGCTCCAGCGAGCGGGGAGCCGGTCCCCGGATCACCTTGCCATTGGCCGCATACTGGGATCCGTGGCAAGGGCACTTAAACAAATTTTCCCCCACATTCCAGGGCACCACGCAGCCGAGGTGGGTACAAACCGCGTTGAGGCCATAGTTGGCCACCGCCCCGTTGTCGATCACGATGTAGGTGGGATCCCCCTTCAAACCTTGGGCCAGCACCCGATCCGTAGCGGCATGGGTGGCCAACAGTTCACTGACGCTGATGGGCTTGCCGAGGGCGTCCTGAGCGATGAGGCCTTCCCCCCCTCCACCGGCAGAGGGCGGAATAAAGTACTTCACCACCGGGTAGAGGGCGCCCACCACCACGACTCCCACAGAGCCGCTGAGCAGGGCATTGAGAAGAACCCGCCGGCTCATGGGGGGCGCTTCAAAGTTGCTAACCGCTTCCGTCATAATGGCAAATGCAGACCTGAGAAGTTTTAACGTTCGTTGACAAGCGACATCATCCTAACCGACCCCTCTGGCCAATATCGTTAAGAAATGCAACGCTGTAAGAGGCCGTGGCCTTCCTTCCCAAGGTGAGCGGCCCACCCAGCGCGATTGGAGCCAGATCCAAGCCAGCCTCAGACAAGTCTGATGAAGGGATCCGACTTTCAAGCTTTGTTGCGCGAGAAGTGGGGCTATTCCTACGACGTACAGTTGCGGCGTATCCAGCAGAAGGTGGTGCTGCTGGTGATGTGGCGCTACCTGGAGCAGCCCTCCTTCCCCTTGAGCGAGGCCGAGTATCTGGCCCACTTGGAGAACGTGCTGGCCCATTTGCAGGCTTGGGGGGTGTGGGAAGCGGTGCGTCGGGAAATCGAAGCCACCCGTCAGAGACCCCGTATGGGCAAAGCGGTGGCCATTCCTCTGGATTTGCAGAAGGTGGGGGAGCGAGTCTCCGAGTGGTTGTTGTGAGTTCTCCTGGGGAGAAAGAAGTCCAAGCAAACCCAAGCGCCGGATTCTCCGGCTGGGCAAGAAACTCGAATGGGTCTCAGCTCAAACGGCAGACCGGGAGTTTGCCCAACGGCCATGACCTCTCTAGAGGGGACGCGGCTTGCGCACTTGTTCGGTTTCGGGGCGATCCTGCTGAGCTTCGGATTCCAAAAGTTGGCGGAATGCCGGCTCGTCCAGACGGTAGTCCCGCTGCTCGATCAAATCCCGGTCGGTTGAGTAAATGGTGTCCGACTCTTGCACAACTTCTTGACGGCGGAAGCGGCGGGCAAAGTTGAGTTTGCGCAGCAGCGCCTCTGTGGGATGCTGCAGATGCTCTCGCCAAAGCTGCCGGACACGATTGCGACGCTCCACTCCCTGGTTACGGATTTGCAAGGCTAGCCAGCGAACGGCGGGCACCGCCAAAAACAGCGTGCCGTAGAGGAAGAGGAAGCCGATCAACGGGTAGATGAAGGCCAAAAAAGCATTGCTGCCGGCTGCCGCTGCCACCTCCTCCCGTGCCCCATAGAGAATGGCGGCCAGAAAGAAATTGAGAACTCCCAAACCCCCTGCCAGGGTCAGTTGACCAGGCGTGGCCCGGCTGAACACCCAAGGTTTCTCCTGCAACACTTCGGGGATCCTCTTGGGATCACGCTCTGAGGCGGCCACCTGCAGCTCTGGGAAGCGGTAGACAATGTCCCCATCCTCGCTGACCTCCGGCTGGCCGTCGAACTTGAGCAAAATGGGCAGCATGTAATCTTCGTATTCCAAGGCCGGGGATCCCGGCTCCACATCCAGGTAGGGCAACACCTGTTCCGCTGCGATCACCCCCCCATTGGCGCGGATCCGTTGGCCGATGAGGGCATAGCGCTCCTCCTCCAGGTTGGCATTGGGATCCCCGTCCCCAAAGAGGAAGCTGTACACCGCTTCCAGGAAGTTCAGCTCGGATTTTTGCGGCTGGCGGGGGCGCGTCCGACCGGAGTAGCTGCCATAGTAGGGATAGGGATCCCAGAAGGGGTTGCCGATCCAAAGGTTGGGGAAGTAATAAAACCCTATCCCCCGCGATCGGCTGCGATTGTCCTGCTCGCGGCTGCTGGCCATTTGCAAGGCAATCAACGCTAGGACAACCAAGACAATCGACACCACCAGCAGGATGCCGAAGGAGATGCGCAGCCCATAGAGGAAGCCCCCCCACAACCGGCGACGCAGGGCTGCTAGCCGATCCTGCTGCTCCTTGCGCTTGAGAATGCTGCGAAAATCCGGCGGGAAAACATAGGTAATCTCCCCCTGCCGGGAAACCTGGAGATGCCCCTCCGCCTTTTGGGCCAAATTCAGTAGCTCTTGTTTGGCCTCGTGTAAAGCTAAGCCCGTGCTGGATGCAATATCTCCCAAGGTGACCCGCAGGCCCAACTGCTCCACTGCATCCATCACCAATGTTTGTGTAGCCACTTTAAACCTCCGCTTTCCGCCCCCATTGTCGAGGAGCCTTTGGGATCCCTAGGACGCAGATCCTCTCCCCTGAGCTAGACCTAGCGTCTCCTCTATTCCCAGTATCTCCCCACTAACCCAGCAGCGGCGAGGGTTATACCCGCCTCTAGGGCAGCCAAGCCATCACGGCCAGCAGGGTCGAGAGGATCCCGATCAACACCCAGATGAGGGGCTTAGTGTCCAACGGGGGATCCGCTGCCCGGCGGCTGAGGGGATCCCCAGATCTTGGGGAAGGGCCTTTGCGTTGGGAGCGCCCATAGGCCAAGCGGTACTCTGGGGGATCAGCTTCCTCCAGCCGGCTGAGATCGGGAATTTCGCTCAACCACTCCGCTGGACGCCGCAGACGAGGGGCTTGCCAGATACCCAAGACATAGCGAGCCTGCTGGGCAACTTCTGGATCTGGGTTGCGCAGCAAGGTTTGGGCCAACAGGATGGCCTCCTGCGTTTCGCCAAGGGCTTCTTGGGCCAGGGCCTGCCAGAGCCGTAGCTTACCCGACTGCGGATAGCGGCTTTGGGCCTGCTTAACCTCCTCTAGCGCCTGCCGGTATTGTCCTCGCTCGAACCTCAACTGGATCAGAGCCAAGTGCTGAGACAATCTCAGGTCTTTGGGAAGCGTCATGCTCAGGATCCGCAGGCTAGGTCAGCTTCTGTTCTACCCCAAACCCCACCAGCAACAGCTCCTGCAAAGGCTGACCCTGAGGGGGACGTTGGTAGGTAAGGATCTGCCGCAGGCGCAGGCGCGGATTCAGTAGAGTGATGGTATCTACAGCAACCACACGAGTGTAGGTGGTGGTCATCACCAGTTGCAGGGATCCGGGATCAAACCGGAAAGCCGCCACCATCGGGCGATCTTCCTCGTAGGCCCGATCCCGCAGGTAGTCTCCCTGCAGCCCCAGGGGGGTTTCCTGCCGAGGGACAAACAGCATGTTCAGCTCTTGCCCGGCCTCCTCCCCCGTTTCGGAAACGGTCTCAAAAGCCAAGTGAAAGCCCAAAAAACCATCCACGTTGTGGTTGGGGTAGTTGTTGTCGGTGAGCACCTTGTGCTTGAGCTCAGGGGTGAGAGTGCGAATAGTGAACTCGGTGCGGGAGCGCTCCACCTCGCCACGGTCTAGGTAATGGTAGGTGCGCTCTGTGCGCCAAGCCCCAATGCAGCAGTTGAAAAAGTGGTGAAATTTCTGGATGGCGTTCATGCGGGCGGGAGCGGACAGAGTCAGAAACCGGCGCTGGAGCCGAGAAGTGGCCCAGAAAACCCTGCCTCTGATCCTAAAACGAATTGAAAATAAACAGGAATCCAAATCCTAATGCCAACGATTGAGATCTGGGTCTGGAGCGGGATCTCCTCCCTCACCCGCTTTTGGCCACCGGGATCCCTTGGGTCTGCCCCAACAACTCCAAGGCTCGCTGCAGCTGGATGTCCTCCGGCCCGGCCAAGGTTTCTGCCGTCAGAGGAATGGATCCCTCCGCCACCACCACATCGGGCTGGATCCCCTGGCGATGGATGTCGTGGCCGCTGGGGGTAAGGTACTTGGCCGTGGTCACCGCCAGCCCCGAGCCATCCGCCAGCTCCAGCAGGGATTGAATCAGACCCTTGCCAAAGGTGCGCGTTCCTACCAGTTGGGCTCGCCCACTATCCTGAAGTGCCCCGGCCAACACTTCACTGGCACTGGCGCTGCCCTGATTTACCAAGACCACCAGCGGCGCCTCTGTGAGCACCTCGCCGGTGGCGGGAATGCTGTCTTGAATGCCGTGGCGATCCGTCACCAGCACAATGTCACCCTTGGGGATCCAGAAGCGGGCGATCTCAATGGCCGCCTGCAAGAGTCCCCCCGGATTGTTGCGCAAATCGAGAATGTAGCCCCGCACCCCTTGAGCTTCTGCGGCCCGAATGGCTTGGCGGACTTGAGCGGCAGCATTGCCGTTGAACTGGCTGAGGCGAATGTAGGCCACCGATCCCTGAGGCAGCTCAAAAAAACGGGTGCGCACGGGGTTGATGGTGATCGATTGGCGTACCAGCTCCACCTCCCAAATGCGATCCTGCCGCCTCAGCTTCAAAGTAACCGGCGTGCCGCTGCGCCCCCGCATCCGCTCGGCCACTTCGTCCAGGCTCAGCCCCGCCACCGGCACCCGATCCACCGCCAAAATCTCATCCTGGGGTTGGATCCCGGCCTGCTCGGCAGGAGTGCCCTCCATGGGGGCAATCACCCGCACAGCGCCTTGCTCGTCGATAGCAATCTGCAAGCCGACACCACTCAGCTCGCCGGCTGTAGAGGTCTGCAGGCTGAGGTAGTGCTCTCTGTCCAGAAAGCGGGTAAAGGGATCCCCCAGAGTGGCCAACATCTCCTCGATGGCCTGGTAAGTCTGCTTGCGCTCCTTCAGGGGCCGGGAGAGAAACCGCTGCCGCACCTGCCACCAGTTTTGCCCGTTAAACCCCGGATCCACGTAGGCCCGATCCACGTAGGCCCAAGCCTGCGCCAGCAGTTGCTGCTCTTCTCCCCAACGGCTGGCCTGCACCGGACAGGGGCCTATGGCCAAACTCGCCCAGAGCAAACACCCAAGCAAGACAAGGCGGATCCCCCACCCTCTCCAAAGGATCCCTGTGTATCTCGGCTTCTGCACAACCATCGATCCCAAAAAACATTAAGAAACATGAACAAAACGCAATATCAAAAGCTCGTCTGGCCTACTGGGATCAAGATCTTGGTTCCCAAGCTGAGCCCGGCGCCAGGATGGTGTTAAAAGATTGTGTTACATTGCTGAGGAGAGTGGGCTTGCCCCGCCCTCGAGAGCCAACTTCAAAAAATGCAGACATTATGAGCAAAGTTTACGACTGGTTGGACGAGCGGCTGGAGATTACGCCTTTCGTCGACGACGCAACGGGAAAATTCATTCCGCCTCACGTTAACATCTTCTACTGCCTCGGCGGGGTGACGCTGGTGTGCTTCTTAATTCAGTTTGCCACCGGCTTCGCCATGACGTTTTACTATCGTCCGACGGTGGCCGAGGCTTTTGAGTCGGTGAACTACATCATGACCCAGGTGAACTTCGGCTGGCTGCTGCGCTCCATCCACCGTTGGAGTGCCTCCATGATGGTGCTGATGATGATCCTACACACCTTCCGGGTTTACCTGACGGGGGGATTCAAGAAGCCCCGCGAGCTGACCTGGGTAACCGGTGTAATCTTGGCGGTGCTGACCGTCTCCTTCGGCGTTACCGGCTACTCCCTGCCCTGGGATCAGGTGGGCTACTGGGCAGTCAAGATCGTCTCAGGTGTGCCCAGTGCCATTCCGGTGGTGGGCGACTTGTTGGTGCAACTGATCCGGGGTGGCGAAGCGGTTGGTCAAGCTACCCTGACTCGCTTCTACAGCTTGCACACTTTCGTGCTACCCTGGCTGACCGCGGTCTTTATGACCATGCACTTTTTGATGATCCGCCGCCAAGGCATTTCTGGGCCTTTGTGAGCAAGGTTTGACTCCCAGACGCCTTTGACTTTCCTGGTAACTGGGATCTTTACCTGCCACTTTTTCAGAACTTTTGTCCCTAGATAAGGAGAACTCCCATGGCCGTCTCAAAACAGGTGATAGCGACCGAGGCCATTACCCGCAAGGTTGATCTAGACAACCCCAAAGTTGTAGCCAAGCTGAAGAAAAACATGGGCCACATGACCTATGGTGAGCCCGCTTGGCCCAACGATTTGCTCTTTATGTTTCCGGTGGTGATCCTGGGCACTATTGGAGTGATCGTTGGCCTGTCAGTCATGGATCCGGCAGGTGTAGGGGAGCCGGCGGATCCCTTTGCTACGCCTCTGGAAATTCTGCCGGAATGGTATCTCTACCCCGCCTTCCACATCCTGCGGATTGCTCCCAACAAGCTGTTGGGAATTGCTCTGATGTCTGCCATTCCTGTGGGTCTCTTGTTTGTGCCCTTCATCGAAAACGTCAACAAGTTCCAAAACCCCTTGCGCCGCCCAGTGGCGACAACGGTGTTCCTGATCGGCACCTTGGTCACCCTCTACCTGGGCATAGGTGCCACCTTGCCCTTGGATAAGTGGGTCACCTTGGGCTTGTTCTA